>SVDE01000035.1 GCA_015057955.1 Lachnospiraceae bacterium
GTAACCGACTTCAAGATTGCCTGCCCATTCATTTTTATAGCCCTGTCCGCACGGGACTGCCGCAATGAGCGTAAAATCATCAATTGTTTTGTATGCCACGACTCCGGACAGCGTATCCACACCGGTTGGTTTGTCATACCCGAAAGGAGTTATTCCTTTGAATCCCGCTGCACTGAGGTAGGTCTCATACTGATCCTCCAGGAACTTCCCATTGTTACGGAATGCTGACACTGTAAGGCCCATGGAGGCCTTCGCAAGTTCAAGATTGAATACATCGGGATCCTGCCTGAAATAGTCATCAGAATACGGAAACTTCCAGTTAAGTACTTTGCCGCCGGTCGCAAGATAAGGGACATTTATCATGACAGTCTCATCCGCGTCATCAGCTCTCAGCACTTTGGGGAATGATAATGAAGAGATCAATATCGAGAGTATAATAATAAAAAACAAAAATCTTTTTTTCATACCGCGCAAGTTCTTATTTTAAGTATCAGCCCTGAACAAATCCTATGAATGTTTCAACTTCAGCCAGTGTCTTAAGCCTGGCTGTATACATGTAGCGTCCCATCTGAGGCCAATTGACCGGAGGCATTTCCTCCTGCATTACTACTGCGTCACCGTAGCGGTCCATTATTTCATCATGGGTATGTTTAAATACATGCCCTTCTTTCATCAAATGCGACCATGTCAGCATATATCCGGTACACATCAGTAGAATGGGCAAAATTCATCATGTCCGGGGTATAGCCTCAGTGAGCCGGAAAAACTCCAGATGCACAAAACGCTGTTCAACCCCGAATGCCTTGGATGTCCTTCTGCCAACCTGTCTCAGTTTTTCTTCCACATCCGGACATGTATAATACTGAAGTTCCAGATCGTCGTTCACAATGTTCATGACAGGAGTCGGCCAGATGGTTATGTTCTCAAAAAGCGGCTCACAGTCAGAGTCCAGTATGGCTTCATAAGAACAAAGATCTCCTTTTACGAACTTTTCCATCACATAAGGGATATCAGGCAGCTCTCCGTAAAAAGCTTCCAGCTCTGCATCGTTTTTAAGTTTCCAGGTATTTGCGGCTCCGACTCCTATATCAGGTTTTACAATTACAGGATATCCCACCTCACCGATAAAGTTCTTCGCATCCTCAATTGCCCCAACCGGACACTGTCTGGCAGTAGGTATACCTCCTTTGCGGTACAGTTCCTTCATTCCGGTATTCACATTGAAATCCGTACGAAGAGCCGCATCCTGCTCCAGCCAGTACTCATTCAGGGACTCGATCCAGTCAATCTTGCCATACTTATATGAAAAAGTAAGCCACAGCCCTGAAAACCTGATCATAATCTTCAAGCGAATCAACCCTGTAGTACTCTGTCAGGGAATTCTTAAGGCCGTCTTTAAGGCTGTCATATGAAGCGTCGCCGATACCCAGCACGTTCAAGCCGTTCTGACGGAGCCTGTCACATAAATTCCAGTATGTATGCGGAAAATTAGGAGATATAAATATAAAATTCATATTGCACCATACAGTCAATTATTGCTTATTATATCAGATTTATCCTGTAATTCTCTCAAAGTATCATCCAATGATGCATATATTTTTTTGAAATATGGGAAAGTGTCATCATAGTATTTAACCCATTCAGGCTCCGGTTCGATCACTTCCTTAATGGCAACCAGTTCATTTATGGAAGCTTTCAGATCTTTAAATATCCCGACTGACCTTCCTGCGATCAGTGTATCACCAAACGGTACCTCTCCGCATTTTTTATCCGTGATCAACACCGGGACATTCAGCATTGAAGCCTTGATCTTTGACCATGTACGGCTCTTTGCCCCGCCTCCTGTGATCCTTAAAGACTCTATCTTTGCTCCTTCATCTGCGATCACCTCAGCAACGTGTCTTATGGCATATGCTGTGCCTTCAAGAACTGCTCTTGCCATGTCGTCAGTTGTTGTATTAAGCGTCATTCCTATGAACATTCCCCTTGAGTGGGAATTCCACAGCGGTGCTCTCTCTCCCTGAAGATAAGGGTGGAAGAATACTCCCCTGCTGCCTGCCGGAACACTTGCGGCTGCGAGATTGAGATGATCATACTGATCTTTTTTCCCAATGGTCCTTAAGAACCATTCCAGCGATGCGCCTGTGCTGCTTAACGGAGCATCAAATATATATGGCACGCCTTCGATATCACAAGGTTTTGTGGATACTGCGCAATCAGGCCTGCTCTGCTTTGTACTCGCGACAAACAGCATTGAAGATGTACCTGAAGACTCTCCTGCATCCCCTATCTTTGTCATGCTCGTCGTGTACATGGAAGTCATGCAGTCGCTCGCGCCGGCCATTACCGGTATCCCTTCTTTTAATCCTGTTTCTTCTGAAGCGGTTTTTGTTACACAGCCGATTATCTCTCCGCATGGCAGAGGCTGCGGAAGCAGATCGTCAAGATCAACGCCGATGGCCTTGCCGACGGTCTCCGACCATCTGCCGGTATTTCTGTCAAAGCATTGGGTCATTGCTGCCTGGGAAATATCCATTGTCATTTCCCCGGTCAGTCTGTAATTGACAAAAGAGCTGACCTGGAGTATCCGGTGTGTCCCGGCAAGGATACCCGGTTCATTTCTCATAAGCCACAATATCTTCCTGGCAAGGAAAGTGCTGTTTGGACTGGTACCGATGATATCCATGTATCTTTTAAGCCCGATCTTTTCTGTAAGATATCTGACTTCGTCATCTGCCCTGTTGTCCATCCAGATGATGGCATTCCTTAAGATCTTCCCATCTCTGTCAAGAGGGAGCATTGTGACTGTCTGTGAACTGACGCAGATACCGCGTATGTTATCCATTACCGTGCTTCCGGTTTTGGATCGCAGTTCTTTGAATACCTCCACCGCGCAGTTCCACCACTGCTCCGCGTCCTGTTCAACATACTGAGGCGCAGGCATTATCAGCGATATTTTTCTTGATGCTTTAGCCTGTATCTGTCCGGCTGAGTTTATGACGATCGCTTTTATGTTTGTAGTGCCAATATCCATTCCGAGCAAATAATCGTCTGCCATGTCAATTCTCCTGTTTTAAACTGCGAAACGGTTTCTCTTGAGTATTCCTGCGAGCATGATCGTTCCGCCTGCGATCGAGCATATGCCGGCTGCAACGAGCATGACCGGAACCCCCAGATGCTGGAGCAGCAAACCGCCTAAAGGGGATCCGACGATCAATGCTATGGAATAAGTTAAAGTAATATATGCCTGTCCCCGTGTGGTGTCTCGATCGGTCGTAATTGTCCTGACATAAGCTACCGATGCGACCTGCATCAGCGGCCAACCGACAAGCTGGGCTATCTGGGCAACAAAATACAGGGTGACGTTTGGCGCTGCCAGAAATGCAAATGCCTTTACAGCATATCCGAAACCTGAAAGCGCGAACCAGAAAGAAGGACTTTTTATCTTGAGGAGCTTTTGGAAGGAAAGCATTACCGGCACCTCTATGAGCGCCGCTATAGCCAGTGCTGTCCCGTGTGAAACGTTGTCCCCGCCCTTGCTGACGATAACCTGATATGCATTGTTATTCAGCAGGGTCTGACAGAAGTATACCAGTATACAGCCGGCCATAATTGCTGCAAATCCGGGATTTCTCCTGAAGAATCCTTCCTCCTTCTGCTTTATCCCGGTCACAGGTTCACTGTAATCTATGGGAAATATCAGTACACATATGACAAATGCCGCAAATGCAATGCTGCGTATGACTGACAGCGCACCCATTCCGTGAATGGTTACCATTTCCCCAACAAAAACAGCTGCAAATGCAAAGACAAACGAACCTGCTGCCCTTCCAATTCCGAAATTGATCTCTCCCCTGCCGCAGATGCTCATGGAATTGATCAGAGGTACAAGGAACTGGAGTGAAGCCACATTCACACCATAGCAGATCCCGATAATGATCTTGTCCGTCGGAAATAACAATTCAACCAATGAAAGCACTATGGAGGTGATCACGCAGATCAGGATGACCGGCTTTAGAAGTTTCTTTCCTGAACGGTCGATCACTCCCGACAGCAATGACTGGGCAAGTACTGCACCTGCCCCGCTGAGGGCTATCGCTATGCCGACACCGGTGTTATTGTATCCTATACTGAGCAGACAGCTGGCCATGTATCCGGTTCCGGTGCAGTAGGCTGACCAGAAGAGCGCCTGTATCAGTGCGTAATGTATGTTACTTCTTATATGCATTATCGTCTGTTAAGACCTCATTTGCTTTATGAAAAATACCTCTGTTAATTGTATCCCAGAATCATAAAGTATAATAGTAAAAAATACCCCTGAACGGCATATTTTAGCCGTTCAGGGGTATAAATGTTCTGCTTTACGTTATCTGCTGCAGGTCAGCAGGTGATAAGTCCTCCGTTTACGTCCAGAGTTGCTCCGTTTATGAAGCCGGCTTCCTCACTTGCAAGGAAGCATACAGCTCCTGCAACATCCTCAGGAACTCCCAGTCTTCCGAGCGGAGTCCTTTCAAGGAGAGACTTTTTCTCCCAATCCGGCAGTGTATCTTCTGCGGGAACGTCACCCTCAATATGGCCTATCATTACATTGTTAACTGTAATGCCGCGCGGTCCGAGCTCCTTTGCCATTTCCCGGGTAAGTGCAACGATACCTCCTCTTGCTGCGGCAAATGAGGGATTGAAGCAGTAGCCTCCTGCCCTTCCGTCACATGTGGTAAGGTTAATGACACGGGGGCACTTGCTCTTCATCAGGTAAGGCATTGCCAATTTGGTGTTGAAGAACGCTGCGCGAAGGATCTCCATGGAGTGCTCCCAGAACTCCATGTCTGTCTCATCGAAATTCTTACGGACGTGTCCGCCTGATCCGTTCACTACTACATCAATGCTTCCGAACTGTTCATAGATCCAGCGCAGGACATCCTCCTGCGTGGTGTTTTCATCATATAATTCAGGAGCGTCTACCAGATTCTTAGGTCCGAATTTTCCCTGCGGATTCTGCGCGTATCCTACCACATGGTCTTTATACTTGGGATCGAGCTTGGCTATCGCGTCCTGAGCTTTCTTATGCCATCCGCTCAGAAAAGCGACATTCATGCCGGCCTCAAGAGCCATGCGGATAATGGCCAGACCGTTATTTCCGGCACCGCCGGTTATTATCATTGTTCTTCCTTTAAGTGTAAACATTGATCAAGCCTCCTTTTCAGTCTGCATCTGCCGGCTGGTCCTTATATTCCGCATAAAGATCCGGCAGGAAAGTATACAAGTGGTTCCACTCAACCAGTGTGTGGATCACTACTTTACGAAGGTATTCCTCGGTGCAGTATGTGGACTCATCACGCACGAGTTTTCCGTTAACCGGTCTCCATCCGATCCATTCCCTGCTCCTTGTCTCAACACCGCCCCAAGGGCATGGTCTTGTGATAGACAGGCAGAGGTGGCTTCCCGGCTCGTCAAATGACTCCCATGAACCTTTGCCGTTGAAATTGATTCCTGCGTCTTTGAGTTCCTTAAGCTGCTCTTCTGTTACTCCAAAGTCCCTTACATCGAACTGGTGGCGGATCGTATTGTAAAGTCTGTCACCTTCGCCAAGATCAAGGCTCTCTGTTGTGAATACGCCGTCAGTACCGTCGATCCAGTTTACATAGTAATGATCGAAATGGTCTGCGGGAAGCCAGATCTTATAACGGAGATTTCCATGTCCGGGGACCATGCTCTTGGATTTCAGATTTCTCCAATTCCTGTACCATCTCTCCATCTCACCTGAAATATGAGGCGGACGGACACGATATGTAGCCACATATCCGGATCCGTCAGGGAACATGCAGTATCCCATTTCTACTTTGTCATAGCCTGTCGGCTTGAGCAGATCAGTGAAGTTCTCGGGAAGGATCGCGTCTTCAAGCTTCATAGGTCCTGCATCTATGATCTGCATCTCGAGAGGAGTGGGCATCTTAACTTCATAGTTATAAAAATATTTAGCCAGGGGCATTTTTTCTTCTTCGGGGAAAAGCGGTCTTCTGTCATTTACACTCATGATCAATCCTCCTCAAGATCCTTGTCTTTATATTCCTCATACAGATCAGGCAGTACCTGTGTAAGATGGAAACGCTCAACGGTATTGTGAATCAGCACATTGCGTACATACTCCTCAGTTACGGGTGTCTCAGGATCTCTGATTATCTGTCCGTCCTTGGCCCAGTATCCCATCCATTCGCAGTTGATATTCTCTACCCTTCCTGCGGTATACGGACGGCTGAAACGGAGAACAAGGTGATGGCCCGGTCCTTCAAATTCCTCATAGCAGGAAGAAACTCTGCAGCCTCTTGCCTCAAGCTCAGCCATTTTTTCACGGCTGAATCCGTAGTCACAGACATCTATGTTATGTGAGATGGCTCCAATGCCTTTCCATCCGCCTCCGCTGGCTCCCATGTCCAGAGTTTCCATGGACCAGATGCCGTCTTTGTCATCCTTGCCATTGACAAATTTGTGTTCCCAGTGATCAAGCGGATTCCAGATCTTTGTCCTGAGATTGCCGTCAGCTTCGGGCATGCCCGGAGAACGGTGATTGATCCATCTTCCATACCATCTGCGCATTGGCTTTGCGGCCATGACAGCCGGAGTGATCGAATACTCAATATAAAATCCGCTGCCGTCAGGCATCATACAGTAGCCATAAACTATCTCAGGATTTGTATCCGCATCTATCCAGTCAAGCCATTTATCGATTGGGATGGCCTTCGCGGGATCCATGGGACCCTGGTCAAGCAGCTGCTGATAAAGCACCTGCGGGTACATCAGAGGATAATCTTCATAATATTTTGCGATCGGCAGTTTTCTTTCTGCTTCGCTTAACGGCGGTATTTCATAACTGAACATATGGACCTCCTTGTCATTCTATATTTAATCATTATATATTATTTCATTATCTCAATTATGCATCAATTCTAATTTGAATTTTCCGATAACAAAATTAGAATAAATGATCAACTTTTTTTATTTGCCCGGCATCCATTGATATGATAGCATTTTTTTGAATGATCAAATGACTATCCATCCGGAGGTATAACATGAAGGAGTTACAGTTAAATGAACTTAGCAGCGTCACTAACAGAGTCACCAATACCTTTGTAAGACCCGGATTCCGTATTCCGGCAGTTATCTATATGCCAAAGGGATGGAACGGGAAAGCTGACATTGCTGTACTTGTAATGCATTCAGATGAAGACTATCTTTCTTTTTCAGCAGGCGAGGAACTGGCTGAAAGAGGTTTTACCGTAATGTGCGCCAACTGCAGCAGCAAAACTTCCGGTCTGGATCAGCGCATCCGTGACATGAGGACCTGTTTCAATTATCTGAAGGACAACTATGACCCCCGCAGGATCATCCTTCTCGGACACAGCGGCGGTGCCACGCTTGCGAGCGCTTACCAGAGTATCGCAGAAAAAGGTCCTTCCATTTATCAGAATGAAAACATGATATGGAAATGTTCTGATGACCTGACAGATCTGACTCCGGCTGACGGGCTGATGCTGCTTGACAGCAACTGGGGCAACGGCGCAATGTGTCTCTTCAGCCTTGACCCTGCAGTTGCAGATGAGTCTGACAGCCATGTCAGAGCTAAAGAATTTGACCTTTATGATCCTGACAACGGATTCACTCCGGGCGGAACAACATATCCTGAGAGCTTTGTAAAGACGTTTTTCAGGGGGCAGCACGAGCGCAGCACGCGTCTTACCGAATATGCCCTGTCCAGAGTTGCTGCCATAGATGCAGGCAAAGGCAGCTTTGATGATGATGAGCCTTTTGTCATTGCCGGTTTTGAACAGGCATTTTTCAACAATAAACTCTATGCTCAGGATATCCGTTTTATGTCGGTTACTAAAGAGCCCCACCTTCTGCTCCATAAAGATGGAGCCGAAAGTGTTGAACTCGTAAGGTCACTTCGCGGTCCTGAGAATGATACATGTTATACAACATACTATGCTGACGCGGCACAGGTCACCACCGTCAAAAACTATCTCAGTCTTTTTGCTGTCAGAACTACAGAAGAATATGGATTTGATGAAAGCAATGTGTATGGCATTGACTGGGATGCAAGCTACAACTGCACAACCGGAAACATCAAGCATGTTTCATGCCCTACCCTTGTCATGGGAATGACCGGAGGCTGGGAATTTGCAGCATCAGAGACCATTTATAACAACTCTGAAAGCACAGATAAGACTCTTGCGTATGTTGAAGGTGCGGACCATTTCTTCCGTCCCTGCAAACATCTCGAAAAAGTCCCCGGACAGTTCGGGGACACGATAAAGACTACTTATGATTTCGTTGACAACTGGATCAGGGCTAGATTCTAAAGCTCTGATCCGGTTCTTTTTTCCGCTTCTTTGCATTCTTTGATCAGGCTGATCACTATGGGAATGCATATGGCCATGCTGAGTATGTTTGCCATGGCCTGCGAGAGGGCCATTCCTTCAACTCCAAACAGCCTTGACATGATGATCACGGCAGGTATCAGACAGATAAAATTCCTTGACAGACCTATAAGTGTTGAGTAGACAGGGTGCCCGACTGCCTGGCACATTCCGTTTATGACAACGCCCCATATATGAGGGATCAGCGTAACACTCTGCGAAATGATAATGATCATGGCAAGCCTGATCACTTCTGTTTCTGATTCATCTGCAAATAACAGAGCAAGATTTCTGGAAAACACAGCCAGCAAAGTTCCCAGGATCAAAGCTGCCGCCCAGCCGATCACAGTCGCGGCTTTAAATGAATCCCTGACTCTTTTATACTTTTTCGCTCCCCAGCAGAAACCCGCAATGGGTTGGAATCCGTGTCCGAATCCCATTATGGCTGAAGCAACAAGATTTATCGTTTTCTTTGAAACTGTCATGGCAGCCAATGCCACGTCCCCGAATCCTCCTGCCACATGGTTCATAACAACCATTGACCCGGTCATGAGCGCGTCTCTTATCGCGCCCGGAAGTCCCATCTTTATCACATCTTTGTACACTGCCCATTTCAGTGTAAAATTCTTTATGCTGATGTTCAGCATTGTCCTTCTTCTGATGAACGGGATCAGAAGAACAGTACTGCTTATGACTCTTCCTATGGCAGTCGCAGCTGCAGCGCCGGCTATTCCCATTCCCAGACCCCATGGAAGGATAAATATCGGATCCAGGATAAAATTGATGATGCACCCTGACAGGGTTCCGAACATTGCCATCTTTGTATTTCCTTCGCTCCTGTGAAGAAAACCCGCAACTACTTCCGCAGCTACAAACGGGGCAGAAAAAAGAATTATCCTTGCATACTGCACCGAATAAGGCCTGATGGTTTCAGTTGCGCCAAGCAATGCTGCCAGCTGATCCGGAATGAAAAGACAAACGGCGCAGCATATGCTCATTATAATAATGGCCATATACAGTGCGGAAGCCGCAACTTTATCTGCTTTCTTCTGTTCCCCTGCTCCAAGCATTCGGCTGAGAACGCTCGCAGCACCTGTCGCAAACAGCATGGCTATCACTTTCATGTATGCCATGAGAGCATCATTTATGCCAACGGCCGCAACGATGGACGGTCCGAGTGAGCTTACGAAATATGCATCTGCCATGTTATAGACGGACTCTACTATCATTGACAGTACAAGCGGTGCCGCAATAAAAGGGATTGCCTTGTAAGGCGATTCCTCCAGCAGGAGTTTTCTTCTTTTTTCAGTTTTTGAAATATCAGATCCGGACATGTTTCCACCTTATTTTTATTCACTACTGATATTAATTGATTAAAAAAAGACGGTCAATTCAGATATGAATGCTTAATACTCAAAAATGGAATAGGTGGATGAACTTATTGATTTTTCTTTGGATAATAAATAAAATAAATGCTGACGGAGGTTAAAATGGATCTGGATATCATTCGCGAATTTACAGTTCTTGCCGAAACATGCAACTTTCAGACTGCCGCAAACAGTCTGTCTCTTTCTCAGTCAGCTCTTTCCAAGCACATACGCAAACTGGAAGATGAACTGGATCTCCAGCTTTTTGACCGGACAAAAAGAAATGTTGTCCTTAATGAGAACGGCATTATCTTTCAGCAATATGCCCGTGAACTCTGCAAAAATTATGATGAGCTGAAAAACGCGCTTCAGGTCAAACGCAGACAGGACTTAGACTGTATCAGTGTCGGGATCTACCGCATTGACCAGTTCCAGCTCATTGAGAAACTGGCTGATTTCTGTACACTCCATCCGGAAGTACACATGAACATCATCGATCATAACAGGGATCAGATGAAGAGCAAGCTCACCTCAGGAGAATGCGACTTTACTTTTACCGCTGAGATCTCCGAATTCAATGAAGAGGACTATGACAGGATAGTTTACCGCACCGACCGCATGGTCGTGCTCGTGCCCGCAAGTCACCCGTTTGCAGTTAAAAATGCAATAGATTTCAGGGAACTTATGAGCGAACGCATCATTGAACACTGCGTCCCTCTTGAACAGCAGCTTTTATCAGAACTGTGCCAGAAATATGACTGCAAGCCGAATATCACTGCACGCATAAATTACAGCGCTACCATCATGCGCATGGTTGAACAGGGAATGGGAATCTCTCTGATCAGCGACAGCTGCACTGAACACTATGAGTCACACGATCTGGTAAAAGTATCACTCATGCCTACGACAAGTTTTAATATCTATCTGGTTTTCCGCCGCAGGGGAATGAATAAAGCAGCCAAAGCGTTTATCAACTATATCAGGAACATGAATTCACCTGCCCAGTGATCTTCCTGATCCACTGCATCATCTCTGGTCTGTCATCTTCTGCACAGTGTCCTTTATCCCATGCGAACCTGAAATTTGCCTCAATACCTTTCTGCTGCAGCTGCGAATCCAGGATATGAAGCAGCGGAACGGCTGCTCCGCATTCTTTAGCTCCGTTTCTTATCCACCAGTGCTGTGCAACGCGTCCTGTTCCTTCACGCAGTTTAGTAAAAGGGTTGATCAACCGTCTCTGTGCCTTTACAAGCTCGCTGATATCAGCTGAGTCACCCATGCAATGCCGTATGCTGAACTCGGTAAAATGAGCAGCGGGTTCATCTTCGCTGCCAAACAATGTATTTTCAGCGTTGCTAAATTCAAAAGTATCGAACGGTACCAATCTTTTGATCCTTCCAAGATACCGTTCATAGTCCGCGAAATCGAAATCAGCCTCAGCCCCGTCCCAATGAATCCATGGACGATCTTCAAGATAGACCCTTACTGTTTCTTTATCCTGGGATCTGAGCCACCTTTCTGCAGATGGCTTAATAAATTCCCTATAATGGTATTCCTTATAGTTTTCAGGAGTAAAGATCCCGTATCCGCCTCTAAGTTCAAGTCCTAATCCATTTAAGTATTCTTCAAACAGCTCTGAAAGACTTGAAGATATTTCACGATCAACAGGCGGCAGTACACCTCCTTCAGGAAGATGCACCGGCAGCCGCCCGTACTGCCACTCATATGCCATGTCCTGATGTTCAAGATCCTGGATCGGGCTTATGCAGACCGCTGCAAATACATCGTCTCTTTCTTTTGCAGCCCCAACGCTATCCAGATATGGCTCATATTCAGGATCATTGCCTGATGCTCCCAAAAGAGCACTCATTCCTCCGCCTGCGCTTGACCCGACCGAAATAATATGCTCTGTGTCACCCGGGATTCTGTCTTTGTTAAATCTTAAAAACCGGATCGCTGCTTTCAGATCTATGATCGGGGCAGGTGCCTTGCCAAACCATTTTCCTCCCATTAGATTGTCTTTCCCACGGTTTCCGGGGATTACAAGAACACATCTTTCCAGAAGCGGCGTAAACTGCAAGGCACCAGCGTTTGCCATTCTTCCAGGGATTCCCTCGCCGGGCCCTATCCTCGGAAAAGCCACAGGCGTTTCAAATCTCGTTTTGCGCGGAGTTCTCCTTTGTTCTGTCGTAACACTGTATGAACGATATCCGCTTATTTTATTCTGAAAGACTATTGGCACACCTTCTGCATTTACGTCAATTCCGTCAACCGCTACAGGAACATAAATGTTAAGGCACTGATGATCCGGAGCTGTAGGATTTTCAACATAAGGAACCGCAAGATATTCTCTGCATACAATTTCGTGGCCCTGACAGTTTTCTGTTTTGATCAAATAACGATCGGTGTCAAGTCTCATTTTGATCATATCTGTCATAATCTTTCTTTAACATCAAAATATGAGAGCCTCTTTTCAACAGCCTCGTTCAGCACCGGTATCTTCACAGTATTTCCAAAAAGCACCCCGCCAACTACCCTGTCGTCGGCAAACCAGTATTTTCTAAAGCTGTTTTCCACTTCATTGCGATACTCAACCACCTTATAATCCAGACCGCCGGTGCCTACATCTCCCAGTGCATACATTGCCGTTTTCATGCCTTCGAAGTTGGCACCGAGCGGAACAGATATAAAGCTTACCTTGTCGCCTGCAGCATTAGCGCCGGCGACCCTGCCCTGCTCTGTTGCTTCTGCCCAAAGCTGGAAGTTCACTCCGTCAAGTTCTGCACAGTCTCCCGCTGCATAAATATCCGGAATATTTGTCTCCATGTATTTATTTACCTTCACAGCTCTTCCGCACTCAAGGCCGGCGCTCTGAGCTGGTCCGAGGTTTGCTCTGACTCCGCAGGATACAACAACTATGTCAGCCGGAAAACTTGTTCCGTCTTCAAGCAGAACTGCTTCTACTTTTTCATCTCCTGCCATTTCAGTAATTGTCACCCCGGTAAATATGCTGATCCCGAATTCACTTGCAGCCCTGATAAGCGCGTCAGCTGTCTCTTCATCTATCTGTCTTGGCATTGGTCTGGCTCCGGCTTCCAGCACCGTAACATCCAGATAGTTTCTTTTCAGCTCAGCTGCAGCTTCAAGCCCAAGCGCTCCGGCACCGATCACAACAGCTTTCTTTGCCGACGGCATAAACGACCACAAGTCCTTTAAGTCAGCCAGATGGCGGATAGTGAATATGCCCTTTTTATCTTTACCTATAAATGGAGGAATAAAGCACTCTGCTCCCGCTCCGTATATCAGTTTATCGTAAAGAAGCTCTTCTCCATCATTAAGAGTCACCGTTTTCCGGACCGGGTCAATGGATGCCACAGTCTGATTCAGCTGCAGCTCTATTCCATTCTCATTGAACCAGTCCGGTTCTTTTACGGTGATGCTGTCAGCCACCCGCGCTGCAACGACCATGTTCTTTGTCAGCATAGGGCGGTTGACAGGAGGAGAAAGTTCTGAAGAAATCATTATTATCTGTCCGGTCTTATCACGTTTTCTTATAGCCTCGGCAGCGCTTAAAGACGCAATGCCCCCTCCGATGCACAGATAAGTCCTGTCTGTATCTTCTTTATGGTTTATTATCTCATCTTCCACAGGGACACACTTGTCCATGCCTACCCCGCAAACAGGGCATGTCCCAAGCGACGCATCAAATATCTCCCCGCAAACAAGGCACTTGACCAGTTTTGAACGATGAGTATTCGGTATGTTCTGTATAACGCAGCCAAAATCATATCCAAGCTCATAAACGCTGTTCATGGCAGTTTCATCCGGTCTGTACTGTATGGTAAGGGGTCCCTCTGATACTACCATCCCGATCTGAGTAAGCCTTGCGGATACTTTTTCTGCTGCTCTGGTATCCCAGGTGCATGAACTAAAGACCCCGGCCTTTTTGCCTGCAAAGAGTCCATGCTTCATGGAAGAAAGGACCTCCCATAACTCCTTAGGTGCATCTCCATCCGAAGATGACGTTCCTATGAGTATCCCGGCTGCATTAACCATTTTTGCAATGACATTTTCAGTAGTCTCCGACCGAATGTCCAGAAGAATAGCATCATTTTCCCCGGAATCCCGTATGCCATCAGCAATCTTCTCTGCCATCTTTTGTGTATAGTCAAATCCGGATACATAACAGATGACCGCTGTCGGTCTGTCATACACTTCTGCGTCTATCGTTTTTTCAGCTGAAATGCCTGACCAGAGGAGCTTTCCGGTCTCACTTGCTTTTAGAAAGCTTCCCTTCCCGGATCTGGATACTGCCGCAAACTCAATTTCCCCAATTTTTGTATCGCTTCTTAATGTTTCGCACTTAAAACCATCTCCCAGAATGCCTTTCAGCACGAATGCAGTATAATTCGGCGCAATGACACGACCTTCCGGATGGGCCTTTGCAAACAGGCGTACACTTTCAGGGAAAGGTTCCGGATCGCACAGGATAAGAGTGTCTGCCCCCGGCGCGCTGTCAAGCCATTGCCCGGCAAATGCAGCAGGAACCGTATCCAGAAGAAGGTTTTTGCAGACTGCGTATCTGTATCCGTTTATTTCCTTAGCCACTAACTTTTCCATACGTTCAGTCCATTCTCTCTCCGTTCATCAGGCGGAGCGCCCTGATCGGAACAGGTGAATATTCATAGACGGTGTCCACCATCATTAGTGTATTCTGCGGACAGCCAAGATAACACTGGCCGCAGCTCTGACAGTTTTCCGGATATAAAATTATCGATTTGTTTTCTACCGGATCATAATAAAAGACATCCATGGGGCATCTTTCAACGCAAGTCTGGCAGCCTATGCAGTCATCCCTGTTTCTTCTTGCAACACTCATTTTCCTGCCCCCTTTCTCTCCGGCAAACGGTAGATCCTGTCTTCAGGTATACCCAGTGCCTCTGCCTCTCCCGGGAAAAGCAGCACATATCTTTTTTCGTGAGGCTCTGAAAGATTTCCCTTCCACTCATCAGGGATATCGACCTTGCGGCATTTTATCATGCCGGCTTCATCTTTATATACCGCAACATGGCACAGCCAGTTCTCATCATCCCGGAACGGAATGTCCTCCCTGTAGTGCATGCCCCTGCTCTCTGTCCTGAACAGATTAGCCTTCAGTTTCATTTCGGCAGAAAGGCACTTATGCTTGGCCTCAAGGCAGAGCCTTAAGTCATGTCCTGAAAATCCCATGAGCTTTGGGATCATCTTATCTCTGATCAATTCAACCTGCATGAGAGCTGCAGTAAGCGCTTTTTCGCTCTTTACTACATGCACCCCCGCGTCAACCATGATATTGCGGAGTTTTTCAACAACAAAATTAGGGTCAACTCCTTTTTCACGTTTGGATGGGGCAAATATCTCATCTATTATCTTATTAACCTGTGTTTCGTCCTGCTTCGGCATTTCAAGACTTTCTGCGTAGTCTGCTGCTGCCTGTCCGGCATGATCACCCATGATGCAGCAGCATGGGTGATTTGTCTGGACATTAAATATCGCGCCGTTTATCTGACTTCCGTAGATCCCGTTTCCTGCAACGTAGAGCCCGGGGAATCCGGTCTTTCCTTCAGTATCATCCCATCCGCAGAATACTCCGCAGCTAAGCTGGCTGTTCATGCCCGGCGCAGCTCCGAAGATGTCCCTCATGCGCTCCCTGCTCCGTTTATACCCTGTTCTTCTCGGATCCTGCTTTTCGAGATCATTTTTGATTATCGTTGTAGCTCCTGTAAAAGCGCTCTGCCATTCTGTTCCGTCAACCGGCTCGAGTCCGTTAAGTACGCTGTCGATGCGGAAAGCCATTTTGCTGCGTGTACGCTTATAAACATATTCATCTATTCCGCTGATCGTAGCCCCGACTGAAGAGCCGTTCATGTTCTCAGAATACTCCCAGCTGTTGTTATAGAAATAGTTTCCGGGAGCAAATGACGATGTCTGATGGAAGTCATCAAACTCTTTTCCTACTATGGGAAGCCCCAGATTGACACATATGTACTCTCCGTCAAATGTATCTTCACTGGTAGGATAACCGGTTGGTTTCATAGAACCGGTTCCGGTGCACATGCAGATTGCCTTGCAGCGGAATATGATCGGAGTCGCGCTCTTAACATGGAATCCCACTCCCCCGCTTATCTTTCCGTCTGTTGTTGTAACATCAACAAACATAGTGTGATCGACCACGCAGATACCGTTATCTGCAAGTACGCCTTCCCACTTTTCCTGGCGCATCAGGCTTAAGAATTCTGTTCGATATCCTTTCGGATCCCATTTATCCCAATAGCCTGACTCCTTGGCAGTCGGATACTGTTCCATAAATCCCAGCTTGCGGTTTTCCTCTACGACCTTGGCAGATTCTTTCATCCAAATCCTGAACCAGTTCATGTTCGCGATGTATTCACCACCACGCTGACCGGCAAGAAGTGTAGCCTCTTCATCATCAAATTCGGGCAGAAAATAAGTGGCTCCTTGAGAAAAAGGTGAAAGCCCTGAAAAGCCGGGTTTACCCTTGTCCACAACAATTACGTCAGCGCCTGCTTTCTTTGCTGTAAGCGCTGCATGAAGCCCTGCCCAGCCGCAGCCGATAACCAGTACGTCACACGTATATTCTGTGACTTCCGGTTTTTCGACCTTGGGCAGATATCTTTTTTCAATGAATGTATACTCCCCCAGACTTGAGGTAGTATCTTTTGTGAACGCACCGGGAGCTCCGTATGCTCCCTCTATAGTCATACTATTCATATGCCGTCCATTCCGACCTCATCCCGTGTCAGAAGCCGAAATGGGGTCATATTTATTTTATTTCAGCGAAATCCAGAGCATTCTTGAATCTCCGTATTGCTTCGCTGTCATTGTCTTTTCTCCAAAACAGCCTGACCTCCATGGTCACATTGCCGTTTTCAATGTTCAGTACATGTTTTCCACTTAATTCCGGTCTCTGTATCGAACTTGTTCCAATGATCATTCTGGGGACTACATGGTTGTTTTCATCCATTTGATCTGCAGTTAACCATGGTAAGAGATCAAGGTAGTTTATACAGATCTTTCTTATGTCCATTTTGTCCTGTATCTTTTTACCGATGAACTGCTCATGCTTTTCATCCGCAGGAAGATACAATGAATAATCTCCATATTTTTCTTTTAACTCATTTAACGATATATTATCCCTGCCTGCCAGTTCATGATCCTTATCAACCATAAGCACACAGTGATTTCTGAAAAACAGCCTTGATTCAAAAGCATCACCGTATTTTGCGATCGTCGACATTGAAACAGCGCCAACATCAATGATCCCGTTATAAACCATTTCAGTCATTTTGCCTGTTCCGATGCACCTCAGGTTGCAAGGCATCTTCATCAATATGGATAAATATCTGTCTATCAGCTGAGCGTAATGCGGAAACATGCCGCCAAACGGATAGTATCCGAGGATAAACTTATCAACAGGTTTCTCGACCCAAAGTCCTCTGTTTGTGATCACATCCGCATACTCATATAAATGATCAAGTGTCTTCTGGGCGATCGGATGAAAGAGAGCTCCTGCCTGGGTCAGTGACAATCCTCTGTTTGTTCTTATAAATAGTTTTGTGTTCAGTTCCTCTTCCAGATCATTAATATGTCTTGTAAATGTGGGAATGCTAACATAATGAAACGCTGCTGCCCTGCTTAAGTTACTGAACTCTGCTGCTGAAAGGAAGAACTCAAGCTGCTGTTTGGTCATGATCTATCCTCCGGTTCCTAAAATAAAAAATATAACCTGAGATAAGTTTACTATTTGATCAATATATTCTCAATCGCAAACAGCAGCTTGCGTTTAACAGATTCTGTTTAACGGAATTCTTTATTGCGGTTATCAATCAAGACCGTTTTCAGCACGCCATTTAAGAATAGCATCTTTAAGGACAGGACCCTTAGGACCGACATTTGCGTCTATCTGATCATAAATCTGAGGAACGTACTTAGTCCATTCCTTGCACTCTTCTTCAGATATTTCATAAACGGTACTGTTCTGTTCAAAGAGAGCCTTGATATCTTCGTAAGTTTTTGCCCTGTTCTTCAGCATTTCTTCCATTGCATAATATGCAGCTTCCTCAACACATGCCTGCTGCGCTTCATCCAATTTATCCCAAGCACTCTGGCACATGACGACGCATCCGACCTGATCCGCTTCAGGGAAAATTGAAATGTGGTCAGCGACCTCATAGAACATAAGATCTCTGCACTGTGCATCGCCAGAAAGCGCTGCGTCAACAGTTCCTCTCTGAAGAGCCGTTGCGATCTCTGTGATCTTTACAGTTGCTGTGGGGATTCCCATTGCAGCTGCAAGCTGTCCGGGCCATGTTCCTGCTACTCTCATTATCTTATCATTTAAGTCTGCAGGAGACTTGACTTCAACACCATTGGAAGCTATCACGAGATAGCCCGGAACGCGATAGCTGAGGAAATGGCAGTTATAATCGGAGTATATATCCGTAACTGCGTCCTTTGTTGCCTCATAGAAGCTGAGTAATGACTCTGCGTCATCATAGCCGTTAACATAATTGTAGCTTCCGTAGAATCCCATGTATGCAAGTTCAGTAACTGTTGAGCTGGCTGAAGTTGAGCTTAAGTAGACGATCTCCGCATTGTCATTCAGAACATCATCAAGTGCTACAGAATCACGGTAATCACTGCTTGAATATAGATCTATGGTCATGGCTCCACCTGAGACCTCTTCAAGCTTCTCACCAAAAGTCTCAAACATCTGGTAAAGATCTTCTCCTTT
The DNA here is from genome assembly GCA_015057955.1 of Lachnospiraceae bacterium. Taxonomy (GTDB): domain Bacteria; phylum Bacillota; class Clostridia; order Lachnospirales; family Lachnospiraceae; genus RGIG5612. The sequence goes on from SVDE01000035.1 coordinate 18,576, forward strand.
GACCGCTCCCGTATTTACCTTAACAACTGCCTCATTTACAGGCTCACGGGTTGTGGTCTCCTCTTCAGTTGTTTCTGCATCAGTTTCCTGGACCGTGGTGTCTTCTGCTGCAGCAGCCGTGGTTGTCTCCGGCGCAGCAGTAGTTGTTGGCTGACTGCCAGAGGATGAACATCCGGAGGCTATTGCCAGGATCATGCTGACACTGATCATTAATGCAATAATTTTTTTCATTTTTAATCTCCTTTTCACAATTATTTATATCAGCCTGCTGCCTTTGCCATCAGATCAACAACAAATGTCGTGATCTGCGGAAAAATGCAGAAGATGACAAGTCCGATCGTCAGGATACCGACATATGGAAGTGATCCTTTATATACTGTTCCGATATCGACATCACATGTCTGTTTCAAGATAAACAGATTGTTTCCGACAGGCGGAGATATCATGGCAACTTCAACGCAAAGCGTAGAAACAATCCCAAGCCAATAGGGATTAAAGCCAAGCTGCATGAGCGGTTCGAATACAAACGGGATCGTAAGAGTTACCATTGCCGTTGGATTCATGATCATTCCAAGCAGATACCACATTGCAAAGAGAGCGATCATGATTATCCATTTATTGATACCATAATCCGTGATCGCAGTTGCCATTGCGGTCGCTATGCCAGCCTTTGCAATAACCTGTGAAAGCATGGCGGCTGCAGAAAGTAAAAGGATCATCATGCCACTGGCTTTGATTCCCTGGATAAGGGTATGTTTGAATTTCTCAAATGTTAGTTTTTTCTTTGCAAGGCAGATGATCATTGCACAGACCATTCCGATACCCGCGCATTCATTTGCCGTAGCTGCGCCAGTATACATGCAGAAAAGAATAAATGCTATCAGAAGAAGCGCCGGACCGGACATTTTAAGATCCTGCCAGATAGTCGTATCGAATTTTTCCTGCTCGTATTCTATCCCCGGCAGTTTGTTGCCATGCTTGTCTTCACCTATCAGCGCCGGATTTATCTTTACCCTGGCCAGGTTTACGACACACATTAGAATCGAAAGCAGCAGTCCGGGAACAAGTCCTGCCATGAGCAGATTAACTATGGATGTCTTTGTCAGAATACCGTACATTACAAGAGTGATGCTCGGAGGGATCATGATGCCCAGGGTACCACCGCCCGATACTGTGCCAACAGCGAAATCCTCTCTGTATCCTCTCTTTGCCATGGACTTAAGCGAAACCTTTCCGATGGTTGCAGCGGTTGCCGGAGATGAACCTGAAAGTGCAGCAAATATAGTGCAGGCAAGTGTTGTTGCTACAGCAAGACCACCCTTTATGCGCCTTGTCAGCTTTGCCATGACATAATACAGATCCTCTGCAATTCCGCCGATAGCCATAAATTCAGCCATCATTATAAACATGGGCATCATGATCAGATCGCCTGACGTTGCATTCTGATACAAAGTACTTCCCATGAACAGGAGGTCACCTTTAGAAAGAAAAAGCATTGTGGCAATAACAGCCGTAAAACCTATACTGGTTGACACAGGACCGCCTATTGCAAGGCTGACAATCAGCAGAGCTATGATCACCAAAAGTATAACAAGAATAGTTGTACTCATATTTTTCCCCCTTCTCAGGACTTCATGTATTCTTCGTCTTTTGTAAAGAGCGAAAGAATGATACTTATAACAGTAATGACCATCATCAGAAGACCAAAAGCCATTATTATGTAGATCACAACCTGTGGTATCGGATAGGTCGCATCAGTAAGACGGTTATACTGTAATGCCTTAAGTCCCATTGCAACGCACACATAGCACATTATCCCGAGGAAAAACAGAGTCTGAAGCCATCCGACAATTGCAAGAATACGGACCGGCAGTCTGTTATGTGCTTTATTCGTTTTCTTATCGATAAAGTTACGGAGCAGATCGACTCCAACATGAGCATGAATCTGATAGGTATTGCCTCCTGCTATGAAAAGCATCAGACATATTGCATATGCGCAGTAGTCAGTTATCCATGAAGTAGGACTCTTAAATATGTACCTCAGAATGACCTGAACCACCAGCATTATGCCTACCGCCAGTGCAATAAAGCCAGCCGTCATTGCAAGAACATGATTGACCTTTTTCAGCCAGTTTGGATACTTAATGGTAAACACCTCCTCCTTTTGAACTCCTGTTGAAATTATATAAAAACGAAAATCCTTCCATTTTTAATCTTTTGACTCAACAAAAAGATGCAAAGTAAAAACTGCTGAACAGAATCTGTTCAGCAGTTTTTTTAAATGACATGAAGTTAAGATACGCAAATAACTGTTCATGATATATACAGGTCAATAAAAAAGGGAGCCGCTTGTAAAACCCAATGTCATTAAGTTAAGATGACAGTAACAAACCTCCATACCAGAAATGGTATGGGGGTCTTTTTTTCTAA
>SVDE01000036.1 GCA_015057955.1 Lachnospiraceae bacterium
AAAGAGGTTCAAGCTGGAAGTTAATAACGCAAAAACAAAGAAAAACAGTATCGCGGAACTTAATTCCGCAATCAACTCACATGTTTGCATTTTAAAGAGGCAGGGCATTATGGCAGATTCTTTTTTAGGCGCGCTGAACGAAGAACAGCTTGATGCTGTCACATCTACCGAAGGCTTCGTCCGGGTCATAGCCGGCGCAGGTTCCGGAAAAACGCGTGCGCTCACATACAGGTTCGCTTTCCTTGTAAATGAGATGGGCATCCTTCCCGGCAACATCCTGTGCGTGACTTTCACGAACAAGGCGGCAAATGAGATGCGCCAGCGTATCCATAACCTGATCGGGGACAACGACACCGGCTATATCAACACATTCCACGGATTCTGTGTTTCTGTGCTCCAGGAGGACAGCTATGCCGTGCAGTATCCGAAGAGTTTTCTTGTCCTTGACAACAGCGACATAGATTCCATGCTCAAGATCATTTACGAAGAGCGCGGCCTGACACTCAGGGACCGCACTTTTTCCGATGCCAGGGACATGATAGAGATACAGAAGCTCTTTAAAAAGCCGGAGTACTATCATGACATGATCGGGATGTCGCTTGACGCGCTGCATGACAAGTATCTTGCCGCGACTGAGACAGACGATATCATTTTCTACGGATACCTCTATCAGGAGAAGAAATGCTTCGGCCTTGATTACAACGACCTGATCAAATACTGCCTGTACATATTTGCAAATAACGCGGACATAAGGCTTAAATGGCAGAGCAGGCTGGAATACATAATGATCGATGAGTTCCAGGACATAGACGACCTGCAGTATGAGCTGATGAAAGTGCTTTGCGATCATCACAGGAATCTCTTCATAGTAGGCGACCCCGATCAGACCATATATACGTGGAGGGGGGCAAATGTGAAATATCTTCTTGAGTTTGACAAACAGTTTTCACCTGTAAAGACGATCATGATGCTGAAGAACTACAGATCGTCAACAGAAATAATAAATGCCGCAAATTCCATGATCGATAAGAATGTCCACCGTATCAAAAAAGACCTTACTGCCATGCTCACATCGGAAGGCCCGGTGCTTTTCCACTTCGCCGGGAACTCCAATGCGGAGGCTCAGTGGATCGCGGGAAAGATCGAAGAGCTGCATGAAAGCGGAATAAGCTACGGTGACATGACAGTGCTTTACCGTGCGCATTATGTTACAAGGGCAGTTGAAGAAGAGCTCCTCCGTGCAAAGCTTCCCTATCATATCTACAGCGGAGTCCCTTTCTTTGGCAGGGGAGAGATCAAGGATGCGCTATCATATCTGCGGATGATCGTGCTCCGGGACGATCTGTCATTCAGGCGCATAGTAAATGTGCCGAAACGCAATATCGGCAGGCGGCGCATGGAGTTTCTGGAAACATTTGCCCAGGAGAACGGATGCTCCCTCTATGATGCGCTGATAAGGTCGCAGGAAAATGAACTATTCCGGAGTACCCATGCAGCTCAGTTCATAAGGCTCATTGAAAGCTTTTCGGAAAGGCTTGAAGGCGCGCAGGTATCGGAAGTGCTCTCTGCCATACTCGATGAGAGCGGATACGAGGAGATGCTGAGAACCGAGGGAAGCCAGGAGAGACTTGACAATCTTGCGGAACTTAAGCAGTCGGTATATGAGTACGAAACTACCTGCGGGGAAGAAGTAACGGTGCAGCATTATCTGACCCACGTTGCCCTCTTTACCAACGCGGATGCGCAGGACAGGTCCGATCAGGTGAAACTGATGACTGTTCATGCCGCCAAAGGCCTTGAATTCCCTTATGTATTCCTATGCGGTATGAACGAAGGCATATTCCCGTCCAGAAAAACAAGGGACATAGAGGGCATGGAGGAAGAGCGCCGGCTGGCATTTGTTGCCATGACAAGAGCAAAGAAGAGGCTTTTTCTTTCTGCCGCATACGGCAGGAATTTCGATGGCACGCCAAGATATCCGTCGCGTTTTGTACTGGATATCGAAGAGCCTTACTTTGAATACACTGAAAAGCCGGCCGAAAGCCTTATCGAGGACGCAAGGGTCTATATCCGGGTAAATGACAGACACCGTTTCGGCGTCCTGGGCGACCCTGAGATGACAGAAGGTACGCGCGTTAAGCACGAATACCTCGGAGCGGGAACGATCCTTTCGATTGACAAGACCAGGACCGCTTACCTGATAAAGTTTGACAACTCCGCAACACCAAGGATGATATCGTTTAAAGTGAAGCTGGAGATGTTAAACTAGACCGGTTATTGTATAATAATAAAAAAGATTAAAAGGGCGGGGTAAAAATGCAGTACAGAAAACTTGGCAAAACCGGATTGATGGTAAGTGAAGTGGGATTCGGCGGCGAGTGGCTTGAAAGGCACGAAGAGGCAGAGTCAGTCGAACTCATCAAATATGCCGGCAGCAAAGGCATCAATATCATTGACTGCTGGATGGCAGATCCGAAATCCCGTGACATTATAGGAAAGGGTATTGCAGGCTGCCGTGAGAAATGGTTCATTCAGGGACACATAGGCTCCACCTGGCAGGACGGACAGTATGTCCGTACCAGGGACTTGAAGTATGTAAAACCTGCGTTCGAGGACATACTTGAGAGGATGCACACAGATTATATTGACCTTGGAATGATCCATTACGTTGACGCACAGGATGACTGGGACACCTGCATGAATACGGAATACATCAATTACGTTCATGAGCTTAAGGAAAAAGGCATCATCCGTCATATAGGGCTCAGCACGCACAATCCCCGCATCGCAAAACTTGCCGTAAAATCCGGGTTCGTTGAGATGGTCCTTTTCAGTATTAATCCTGCTTTTGACATGAAACCGGCAAGCGAGGACATTGATACGCTGTTTGCGGATTACGGCGAATCCCTCGCCGGGATAGATCCGGAGAGAGCAGAGCTTTATCAGATGTGCGAGGAAAATGGAGTAGGCATCACGGTAATGAAGGGCTTCTTTGGCGGACGCCTGTTTGATGCTGAAAAATCTCCATTCGGCGTGGCATTTACACCTGACCAGTGCATTCACTATGCGCTGACACGCCCGGCTGTCTGCTCGGTAATGTGCGGCTTTGACACAAAGGAGCAGATCGATGCCGCAGTGCATTACGAAGTGGCTTCTGACGATGAGAAAGACTATGCGAGCGTGATAGTGGGAGCCCCGCTGCATTCATATACCGGTCAGTGCGTATACTGCGGGCACTGCAAACCCTGCCCGATGAACATAGACATACCCATGGTAAATAAGTTCTATGACCTGGCAGCCGCGCAGGAAAATGTCCCGGCAAGCATCAGCGAGCACTACAAAGCACTTGAACATACAGCATCCGAGTGCATAGGATGCAGGGGCTGTGAGTCCAGATGTCCTTTTGAAGTTCCTGTCGCAGACCGCATGATAAAGGCAGCTGAGCTCTTTGGTATCTGACACATAAATAATTCATTGACACATTTACTTATTAATGTTACAATCTTTAAGCTGTCAATCAGGCAGATCATAGTGGAGAGGTCGCATAGAGGCTGAGTGCACTGGTCTTGAAAACCAGCAATGGGCAACCATTCGCGGGTTCGAATCCCGCCCTCTCCGTGAAACAAAAACGAGGTACCGGTGGTACCTCGTTTTTTGTTTCAGGAATTCAGAGGCGGGATTCGAACAAGGAAGATGCGAGCGCGGGAGCGCGAAGCAGCTGACGAGGCCTGAAAGGGGCGAAGCCCCGGTGGGAATCCCGCCCTCTCCGTTCGGGGAGCCCCGAAAGCGTTGAAAATTCAACGTTTTCGGGACTTTTTATTTTTTAGAAAAAGTGGTGCAGATGCCCAAAAGTGGTGCACCAGAATAATATCAGATTATCTTCCTGCATTTGAGTGCTTCACGCATCATATCGATGTTGTCATTTTTATAGTAATTCTTTCTGATTGCCTCAGGAGAATTGCCATACATTTTAGCAGCCAACTCGATATTGCCATGAGTTGCATCAATGATCTCGGAGATCCTTGTACGCCTGAACGCATGTGGTCCTTTCCGACAGTCACTGGAAATTGGAATCTCCAGTTAATTGCACAGCCTTCTGTGGTAATCCTCTACACATTTGCAGGTAATGCATCCGTTATCAGATTTACCAGGAAAAAGGAACGGACTTTCAGGATAGTACTGGTCATGAACCTTCTGCAGCTTCTCCAGTAATTCCAGTTCCGGATCTCCCAGTGGATAACACCGGTCCTTGAAATTCTTAGTGTGATCAACAATGATATGTTTATTATCATTTGCCCTGTCGACGATCTGTTCCTGACGGACGTAGATATATCCTTCTTCAAAGTTTATATCTTCCCATAGGAGCGGACAGATCTCGCCACGTCTGAATGCAGTCAGGTTCTGAAACTCATGAGTGTAAGGAGTGATGAACTTCGGATCTTCTTTTTCACGCTCGCGGTCAGCTTCAAGGAAAACTTTGATCTGCGCATCGGTGTATGCTCTCTGAGAAATAGGAGCTGACTTATAGATAAGCCTGTCATAATCTTTCCAGATTAATCAACCAAGCATTTGAAACGGCGCTGGATAAAATATATAACTATAATATCGATAGCCTTGAATCAGCGTTAGAATTATTATCTGAAAGACTGCCAAAATTCGATAATAGTCAGCTCGATGCAATTAATTCGGCTATTAAGGATATTAGTGAGAAAACTAAGATTAATGATGAAATGTATGCTGGTTTACAGAAGCTAAGTCAGCTTATCGCCACAAAATTGGCAGATTCGGCAGAAAAATCGGCAGATTCGGCAGAATAATCGGCAGATGAAAAATTATCAAAGCGGCATCTACAAATATTGGAATACATGGAATCAGGCTTACAATATAGTTCTGAAGAAATAGCGGATGAACTTGGGCTTAAAGGTTCAAGAACCAGACAACTGTTAAATGAATTAGTGAATATGGGGAAAATTGATTTTACATCAACAACAAAGAACCGTCGATATTATAAAAAATAATATCCGAGGTTGGAATAAGGTTGGAATTGATGGCCGATGCAACCCTCAAACCTCCTTAAACATTGATTTTACGGTATTTTTGACTAATATTCACCTTTCAAGTCCCATCTTCCGCATTTTTTGAGGGTCGGAGAATGCTGTAAAAAGACGTTTTCTGGTAGACATGCGTCTGAACAGTGTTGTTGCCGGACTTGCATCGGTTGACGGTTCCGAAAGGGCATTTTCTTTTTCAAATGCCAGAACACGCATAACAGTGCTGATCCCAGGGTGTCATCATTTCAGAGAAGTTCGGAATCCCGGGATTATATGTTGCTGGTAATGGTATCTACGGCAGTCAGATAAACGGGGCAATATTCAGTATCCAGACTAATCACCCCACATGCTGCATCATGGGTAATCATGCGGGAGGAGCCGCAAGCGAATATGCTGCGCATACGGACATGCCTTTACAGGATCAGGAGCAGGTTAAGATGATCATTGATGCAGGTTGAATTGATCCGCATAAATGAAACTGAAAGCAAATCTGTTTCGCACTGAGAGCCGTGGAATGCATTACAGAGAGGACTATCCGTTTCATAATGATGCAGAGTGGTTATGCCATGTAGGGGTATATAAGGCAGATGACGGGCAGGTCGCCTGCATGAAATATAGCTTGTTCCTCTATTGGTGGCGATTTATAATCAGTGAAACACCATGTGTTTTTGGGGAAATAATTTAAACACGTAAAACGAAAGGAGAACCATTTTATGTCACGGGCATATTCAATAGTTCATCTTGATATCGCAAGGAAATACTTTTCACCGGAGCAGCTTCATGCGTTTATTGACTGCCTTTCTGAAAACAGTATTGATCAGCTGGAGCTGTATTTTTCCGATAATCAGGGATTCAGGCTGGCAGTTGATGACATGGTTTTTAATGTAAACGGCGTCAGCTATGATCTCAGTAAGGCGTTGGGCGATGGAATAACTGACGGTACGTCAGGCATGACGCCCGATGGAAGCGGTAAATACCTTTCAGCCGCGGAAATGACAGATATCATCAACTATGCTTCAGAAAAGAATGTGGAAATAGTTCCTGCTTTTGACATGCCGGGACATATGGGGGCTATCTTGCAGTATTATCCTCAGTTTTGCTATAAAGCAGGTGATGAGCAGTCGGTTACATCTTTGGATTTTATCAGCCCGGAGGCGATTGATTTCTCGTTGGCTGTATTTGATCGCTATGTCAGCTTCTTTGCAACGAATGGATGTCGCCATTTTAATGCGGTATGTGATGAAGTTGCGCTGGAAATGGGTGGCATTGAACGTATATATAATGATGGCCGGCTGGAGCAGCTGATCAACTATATTACAAAACTGGTTGGGATAATAAAGGATCATGAAATGGTCCCCAGGATATTCAATGATGCTCTGTATTATGGAAACGATCCTGCTTATGATACTGACAGTTCAGCTGAGGTCTGCTATTGTATCCCATCAGGAGGATCTGCATCCGGGATAGCAAAAACACATCCAATGATAAACGGAAGTACTGATCTTTTCTGGGTCATGGGAGTTCCTGACTGGCAGGTGGACATACAGAGGATCAGATCTTTTAAACAGGAATTATTCTCAGATGGCAGCACTGCCAAAACAGCCGGAAACATGCTGTGCTTCTGGTGTGACAAGGCCAATGCCATGACGGGAGAGGAATTCCTGAGTGCAGCTGCACCGCTCATTAATGCGTTTGGGAAAAAGCTGGAAAAGTATAACCAGAAAATGTCAGTGCGTCATGACGGTGTATGTTCAAGTCCGTATTACAAAGGCTGCCCGTGTCCGAGGGAATGTCCGCTGCATGGCAGATGCTGTGACTGTGTCCACCATCATATTGATGAGCGGATCGAAGCAGGAGAACCGGCAGAGAATACAGATTGGCTTGTTGAATGTATGAAGCTGGCTCATGAGGGGAGATTTGAGGAAATATATGTTCACAAAAATGAGTCTTGATCAGATTGCAGTATTTTTCAAAAATCCTACTATAAAAAGATGACCTCATCAATGCACCATTTCCGTTATGGGACAGGATGCCAGTGGCATCCTGTTTTTGCGTTAATTCGTTGGAATCGGAATAATATTATATGGAACATGGAAGCTCCTGATAATCCAGTTCCTTGCATTCAGTTATAAATTTAAGAAAATTCACTGCAGCCAGTCCCATATGTCTTTCTGCAGAATAATGCAGAAGATATTCGGTTTTAAGCAACGGCTCTTTCATTTTCAGAAATCTTATTGATCTGTTTGGAGTGTAGCGTGAAGTATACAACCCCGGAACAATGGCAATGAAATCTCCCAGTGAAAGAAGCTGGAGTACCGAATCAATATTATCAAGCCCGATAAATCGATTGCTTTTCCTCATGAATCGCATGTAATAATCCTGCCTGCGGTTATCAGGTTCCGGCGGGTAAATTATATGGTAGTGGCTTAGCGTTTTAAAAGAAATTTCATTATCTGTATCGACTGGCAAATGATTGTGTGCCAGTATCACATCTTCAAATGATCCAAGAGAAAATTCCCTTATCTTTCCAGAGGAATCCTGCAGCACACCTGGCAGCTGCCTGATCGCTGGTCGTGGCATGTCTCCGGGTCTTCCGGCAAAAGAAATATCTATACCCCCCGTTTTCAGGAGATTCTGGACAGAACTGCGGGGAAGAATATGAGTTTGTACCATAATATCAGGGTATTGAGTCTGAAAGGCTTCAATATACGGCTGAAAAGTATATAGGGAAGGTACGTTATTGAAGCTTATTCGGACAACTCCTGTTTTTAATCTGCCGATATCTTCAGCTTCAGCCTCCAGTTCCAGCAGGTCGCTCATTACTGGGCGCAGACGTCCGTAAAGATATTCACCTTCAGGTGTCAGTTTAACTCCCTTAGAGTGACGAATGAATAAAGGGATGCCTAACTGCGCCTCCAGTTTATGCAATTCAATCGTGGCTGTAGGCTGGCTTAAATGAAGAGCCTCAGCTGCTCTTGTAATGTTCTCCTGCCTTGCTACTTCAAAAAACAGACGGAAATATTCCAGTTCGACGGCCATTGTTACCTCCCGGTGCCATAGATTATTTCTATGACTGAAATAGATTATTTAAAATATATGTTTCTCTAAGGATGACATAAAGTATACATAAATAATTATAGGGAAAATGCCGAATTAATCAAGTTTGTTATTATAACAGACACGCAATTTAGAGGAGTCTGAACTAAATGAAACTGATATTACAAATATCAATAAAGGAGAGAGTGAAAATATGTGGAGATACATTCTGAAGCGTATTGTTTGGATGCTGGTCGCAATAGTTGGCGTTGCGTTTGTTATTTTTACAATACTGTATTTTACTCCAGGCAATCCCGCAGAATTAATGCTTGGAGAGAGCGCAACAGATGAGGAGATATCAGCACTTTATTCACAGTTGGGCCTTGATCAGCCTTATATTATCCAACTCGGGAAATTTATGTATGACACTTTTATCCGTTTCGATTTCGGTATCAGCTGGCTATATAAAGTAAACGTCTTTGATGAATTAATGACACGTCTTCCGAGAACAGTGGTTATTGGACTTGCCACAATGATATTGACAATGATCATAGGTTTTCCGCTTGGAATTCTTGCTGCCAGACATCAGGGCAAGTGGCAGGACTATGGAATCATAGGAATATGCATGTTATTTGTCTCTCTTCCAGGACTATGGCTGGCTATTGAATGCGTGGTTATTTTTTCATTAAATCTGAAATGGCTTCCTTCAAATGGTATAGGCAGCTTTGCCCATTATATTCTTCCGGTTATGACAGGTATTTTTGCAGGAGTTGCCAGTAATGCCCGACAGATCCGTTCCTCTATGCTGGAAACAATACGCGCCGACTTTATAACTACAGCCAGGGCAAAAGGCCAGAAAGAAGGTGTGATAGTACGCAGACATATGCTCCCTAACGCTATGATGCCTGTTATCACAATGCTGGGAGGAATGTTCTCACACATTGTCGCAGGATCTACGATAACAGAAAAAATATTTGGAATCCCTGGTGTTGGGTTGTATCTGTTGAACGGAATTACATACAGGGATTATCCGGTTGTCAGGGGCTGCACAATGTTTCTGGGAGTGTTTTCTGTTGTAGTCATGCTTCTGACAGATCTCTGTTATGCATGGCTGGATCCACGAATAAAGGCACAATATGCTGCCCAAGGAGCCATTGGACTGAGGAGAAAGGTGTGATTTTAAATGGTTACAGTGAGTATGAAAAAAAAGAATCCCGGAAAAACCATGAATACAATTAAAAGACCCAACAGATTCTGGGATACTTTCAGACGTATTTTTAAGACTCCAAGTGCAAAGCTGGGCGGAATACTTCTGGCAATAATAGTCATGGTCAGTATATTTGCGCCATTAATTGCGCCATATGATCCTTTTGCCATGGACTATAGTGCTATGCATGCACCTTCATCCCTGAAGCATTTGTGTGGAACAGATGATCTTGGAAGAGATATCCTGTCCCGCCTGATATATGGTGGCAGATATTCTCTGACTCTGGGTATTCTGGCAGATCTGATCGGACAGATTGTTGGAATTGCTATTGGAAGTATAGCCGGTTATTTTGGAGGAAGAACCGATAATATCATAATGAGAATTCTGGATATCTGGCAGGCGCTTCCCAGTATGCTGCTGACAATTATTCTTTCAGCCGTTCTGGGGGCTGGCTTCTTTAATACAATAATTGCTCTGAGCATAGGTGGGATTCCAAGAGGTGCGAGAATGACGCGCGGACAGATTCTTGCTGAACGGGGTAAGGAATATCTGGAAGCTGCTCAATCAATCAATTGTTCCAGCACGACAATTATGTTTACGCATCTGCTACCTAATGTTATTTCACCTTCAATTGTTTCGGCAACTATGCAGGTTGGTGGGACTATAACTATGGCTGCAGGGCTCAGTTATCTTGGGCTGGGAATACAGCCTCCCACACCAGAGTGGGGTGCCATGCTGTCCGAAGGTACACAGTTGATGCGTTCATATCCTCATGTAATATTCTGGCCGGGTTTAACAATTGGAATATGTGTACTTGCTATTAATCTGATCGGAGATGGTCTGCGTGATGCGCTTGATCCGAAATTGAGAAACTAAAGGGGGATAATGATGGAACAAAGTGAAAAGTTTCTTTCAGTAAAAAACCTTGTAGTCGAGTATACGCAGGGAAAAGATACGATTCATGCAGTTAATAAGGTGAGTTTTGAACTGGAAAAAGGTAAGACACTGGGTCTGGTTGGTGAAACAGGAGCAGGAAAAACCAGTATCGCCAAAGCAATTTTGAGAATACTCCCGGATGTCGGAGCTTCTATCAAAAGTGGTGAAATACTGTTGAATGGCAAAAATCTGATCACCATTCCTGAAAAAGAAATGCAGCAAATACGAGGAAATGTAATCTCCATGATATTTCAGGACCCAATGACTGCATTAAACCCACTGATGACCATTGGTGCACAGATAGCTGAATCGATATCTCTTCATAATGCGGACTGGGACAGTGCCAGGTGCAGTAAAGAAGCTGTAAAAATGCTGGAAATGGTTGGGATACCGGGAGAACGTTTCGGTGAATATCCGTTTCAGTTCTCGGGAGGTATGAAGCAGAGAGTTGTTATCGCAATGGCTTTATCATGCAATCCGGAACTTTTACTGGCAGATGAGCCGACCACAGCGTTGGATGTAACAATACAGGCGCAGGTTTTGAACCTGATCCGTGAATTGAGAAAAAAGCTGAATACATCCATGATACTGATCACTCACGATCTTGGAGTAGTTGCAGAAATGTGTGATCAGGTGGCAACTGTTTATGCAGGACATATTGTTGAAACCGGTTCTGTAATTGATGTTTACCATAATCCTGCGCATCCATATACAGAAGGGCTTTTTGGAGCGCTTCCTGTGATGAATACGGAAAGTAGTCGGCTGACACCGATTCCCGGAACTGTTCCGGATCCGGCAGTTATAGCTGAAGGATGTCCTTTTGCACCCAGATGTAAGTACGTGACTGAAAAATGCAGAAATGAAATGCCGTCTCTAAGAGAGATAACTCCAGGTCATTTTACTGCGTGCTTCGAAAATATTGGAGGAAATAAAAATGCGTGAAGATACGCCATTGCTTGAGATAAGAGAATTAAAAAAATTCTTTCAGGTGCCTGCCGGGATCAATCATGCCGTAGATGGAGTCTCTTTTATCATCAATAAGGGAGAGACTCTGGGTGTTGTCGGAGAATCCGGATGTGGAAAGAGCACACTGGGAAGAACATTGATACATCTTCAGGAAGCAACAGGTGGTCAGGTACTGTTAAATGGAGAGGACATAACTCATGTAAAAGGGCACAGACTGAAAAAGGTCAGAGAGAAAATGCAGATTATTTTCCAGGATCCTTATAGTAGTTTAAACCCAAGAAAAAGCATTGATTTTACAGTACAGGAACCCTTGAGAAGATCGGGTCGGTATTCCGGGAGCAGGCTGAAAGAAGAAACAGAGAGATTGATGCAGTTAGTAGGAATAGACGAGAGATTGCGTTATGCCTATCCGCATGAACTGGACGGAGGAAGGCGACAACGTGTAGGAATTGCCCGTGCACTGGCATTAAATCCTGATTTTATAGTGTGCGATGAACCGGTATCTGCGCTGGATGTGTCCATTCAGGCACAGGTTCTGAACCTGTTGATGGATCTGCAGGAAAAGATGGGACTAGCATATATGTTTGTAACACATGATCTGAGTGTGGTCCGGCATATTTCAAATAATATTCTTGTGATGTATCTGGGACAGGCGGTTGAAAAAGCGCCAACTAACAGGCTCTTTGAAGAAACATTGCATCCATATACAAAGGCACTTCTTTCAGCTATTCCTTCGGTTGATCCGCTTCGTCATATGGAACCGCTGCAGTTGAAAGGAGAAATTACAAGTCCTATTAATCCCAAACCTGGATGCAGGTTTGCAGCACGCTGTCCATATACGACTCCGGAGTGCTCTGAACCACAGGTACTGGAAGAAATATTACCGGATCATTATGTGCAGTGTTGTCATTGCAGAGAGATAAATGGTTTATGAGAAAAGTGGTCTCATGGGAGATTACAGATAATAAAAATCATAAGGAGAAAATAGTATGAAAAGAATAGTTGCTTTAATTCTTGCAATCTGTATGATTGCGGCATTGTCCGCCTGTGGCGGGAACAAAGAAGGCGAAATGTCTACGGATGCCTCCCAGGCAAATAATGTCAGTGACTTTGCACAAAATAGTCTGGAAAAGCAGGAGCAGGTTGCAGCCGAAAACAATATCACAGCTGCTGCTGATCTGCCGTTTGATGAAAGCCGCAAATCTACTGCCAACAGCGATGAGAGATATGAAAGTATCGAGTTCGCTCAGAGCCTTTCTCCGACAGAATGGCAGCCTTACAATATGCAGGATGCAGCCAAAGCGTTTGGAAGGCTTATGGTTTATGAATTCCTTTTTGACCGTGTTGGGGCTAACGAATATGCACCGCGTATCGGAAAAAGCTGGGAGAAGGAAGACGATACCCATTATATTGTTAAGATTTATGAAGATGTAAAGGATTCTAAGGGAAACCCAATCAAGGCATCAGATGTTGTATTCAGTTATGACCTTACTAAAAACAGTGGTTTTTCACAGCAGTTTGAATTGTATGAGAGCTCAGAGGCAATAGATGATTATACTGTGCGTTTTACCCTGAATGGTCCTATTACAGCACTTGATGGTTTTAACTATATTTTTGCAAATATAGCTATTGTTGCCGAAGCCTCTTATGATGAACTCCTTTTCTCCAAGGAACCTATAGGCACCGGACCTTATATTATGACCGATTTTGTTACGGATTCTTATTGCGTATTTGAGGTAAACGATAATTACTGGGCAACAGGTGATGAACGCTCAGAACTGGCAAAACAGAATGTTCAGAAGATCAGGATCAATTTTGTAACAGATGCATCCATGAGGATGATAATGCTGGAAAACGGAACAAGTATTTGCAATCCTTATCTTACAGCAACGGATGTTGACAGCTTTTTAAAAGGCGGAGAATTTGAGGGACAGTTTAATCTGACAACTATTTCTTCGAGTCAGAGCGTGACACTTCTGGCTAACTGCAGTGAGGAAAGCATCATGAGTGATCCAAATATGCGTCTTGCCTGCTGGTATGCAATTGATACAGCTGCCCTTGTTACAGCCCTGGGCGATAATGCATATACTCCTTGTATTGTTGAGGCTGCTCCGTGTATTGGTGACTATCAGGAGGCATGGAATAATATAACATCCTATCAGACAGAATACAGTATTGAGAAATCAAAGGAATATCAGGAAAAAGCTGGTTATAAAGGAGAAACCATTAAGATTCTTTCAGGAACATTTCCACTGAAGAAAAACATCGTACAGATAGTATCTGAAATGTTTCGACAGGCAGGTATAAATTCTGAGATAGAAATAGTTGAATTTGTTGTACAGGATGAAAAAGTACATAATGCCTCTGCCTGGGATATTTATACTGATTCACAGATGGACAACGATTATACGATCAAGAGGCTGTATAACATCTATGGAACTTCAGCTCCGCAGGCTGAAAATGGAGTATCAAAGAGTTTTATCGACGATGATAAGCTGCAGGAGCTGTTAAACAGCTGCAATACACTGGATAATTATGATCCGGTAAAAACAGGGGATGTAATCCAGTATATCATTGACCAGGCCTATGGTTACGCAACGGCTTATCAGACAAGTTATACAGCATGGAATAAGAGTATTGCAAAGATAGTTTGTCCTTATGGACAGGATACGACTCCTCGTTTCAATTGCTGTGATTATTATTTGGATTGATCATTATTATGGAGGAAACAGTAATGAAGAAAGTACTTTCACTTATCTTAACAGGCGCACTTGTTTGCTTTTTAATGGCATGCTCCGGAACTCAGAAAACCGCAGAAACTACAGTACCGGCTGAAACTAAGGCGGAAACAGAACAAGAGTCCCTAACTGAGGAAGCAACAGAAGAAGATTCTTCTGCCAGCAGTCTGGTCGGATCTTATCATTTCGACTGTGTTGATATTTATGGCGATGTTACAGGGTTTACTGTAACTATTAAAGAAGATGGATCTTTCAATATCATGACACTGGGAGCCATGGGCAATGGTGTTTACAGTGGCGACAGCTGGACAGAAAACGGAGCAGACAGCTTTACTACAGGAACAACTGACAACCGGATTGAAACAGACTGGACAGATGATGATGGGTCTGTTACATGGATCATTGAAGGTGATAGTGTAAAACCTGAAGGATATACAGAGCCAACCGAATTCCAGGCAAAAGCAGAGTTTACGGATCCGGTTATAGGAGCAGAAGCGGTTGGTGTGTATACATTTGGTTCAGTTAATAACCATGGATCAACAGTTCCTTATATCCTCTGGGTTAATGGGGATGGGACATATAAGATCCATATGAATAACAGCTTTACCGGAATACATACATATTCAGGAACAGAGTGGACTATTGACAGCGATAGTGTTATTCATTTCGGACCAGCTTCATTTGAGGGAGATGAACCGATGGGGACCTGGTTTGATGGAGAAAACGGATGGGTAAGTTCATGGCATCTTCATGGTGATGGAACCTGTGACCCTGAAGGATATGACGGGCAGACAGTAGATGTGGATCTCGCTGCACAGCCTGTGGAGATTTATCCTGCCGGTGCTGAATATGTCGGAATATACAGATTTGGTTCAGTTAATGACCACGGCTCAACAGTTCCATATTTTGTATGGCTTAATGCAGACGGAAGCGCTGTGATCCATATGAATAACAGCTTTACAGGGCTTCATACATATACGGCTAAGGAGTGGAAAGATGAAGGAGATGGCCTAATCTCTATTGGAGCTCTTTCATATGAAGGAGATGAACCGATGGGTGGCTGGTTTACAGAAGGGACTTTTGAAAGTGTATGGCAGGTAAATGCAGACGGAACCTGCGTGCCTGAAGGATATACAGGTTCAGTGGCAGAAATTGATCTTGCAGCACAGCCTGAAGAGATTTATCCGGTTTTTTCTGCCGAATAACATGGTCTGGGGATAGTTTAATGAAGCACAGCAGCGCCTATCACCGTTATTTCCAGGGATTCTCTGAGTATTATGAGGAACAGGATAACGGAAAATTTAAGATCAATCGGGTTTACACCGGATTATATTACGTATCAGCTCAGCCAATGAAACAGCGGATAATAAGAAAGGTGCTGTTGTGTCTCATCTGGTCTGCAGCAGTTGCAGTTTTCCTGTTATGTTCGGCGAACAGCAATCTGATCAACAAATGGTTTTTAATTAATGCGTTTCAGGCAGGGGAGATTGTTGGTGCCGTATGGACATTGTCAGGATTATTTAATCTTATAATACAGCCTTCAAAATTAACTGTCGGCCAGTGGAATTGTTCATCTGCAAGACTGCGGAATGGAAGTCTGTTTTTCGCCGTTGTTTCAGCATTGGCATCAGTAGCAAGCATAGTATGGACAGTCAATAATGCCAAACCTGAAAACTGGACGATCATAATGGGTTATGCCATATGCTGTGGCTTGATGATACTTGAAAACAGAATAGAAGCAGGAACCATATATAACAACATAATGAGCGAAAATACGGTTCCTGCTGAAGCGGCAAGAATTCAGTAAAATTTATAATGTGAAAAGGAATAAAGGATCATATGGCAATTATAAAAACAGAAACAGATTGTGGAACAGTAACGGGAATCCGTGCAGCCAATCCTCAGCACAGTAAATTTCTTGGAATTCCATTTGCAAAACCTCCTGTTGGTGCTCTCCGCTTTGCTCCTCCTCAAAAGCCGGATAAGTGGAGTGGGGAGCTGGTGTGCGACCATTTTGCTCCAAGCTGTATGCAGAGGATCAGGGAGGATGAAACTGAATATTTCATGGCATCTGAGGACTGCTTGTATCTGAATATTTATACTCCCGCAGAAAGTGAAAATGAATCCCTGCCTGTTATGGTATGGATCTATGGGGGAGGTTTTAACGGTGGGCATCCTAATCATCCGCTGCTGGACGGAGAGGCTTTTAACTCCCGTGGGGCGATCCTTGTAACATTTGCCTATCGCTGTGGACCTCTTGGCTTTTTTGCCCATCCGGAGCTTGATGCAAGATATGGATCAAGTTCAAATCTGGGATTGCTGGATCAGGTGGCTGCCCTGGAGTGGGTCAGAGATAACATTTCAGCTTTTGGCGGCGATCCGAAACGTGTGCTGCTGTTTGGGCAGTCTGCAGGAGGGCTTTCCACAAGGATGCATCTGACATCACCCAGATCAAAAGGGCTATTCAGCAGGGCAATACTTCAGTCTGGTGGAGGCCTTAATGAGGCAGATCCTGTACGTCCTAAAGAAGAAATGGAGGAGATTTGTGTATCATTGCTCGACTATCTGGACTGGTCATTTGAAGACCTGATGGAAAAAGAGCCCATGACGCTTATATTGGAGCTTGGGCGTGCGATGCGTGAGAGCCGGCCTGGTCAATGGGCAGTGTTCCAGCCTTTTGTAGACGGAGTGACCCTTACAGATGTCCCAGGCAAGCTGATAGCTGAAGGCAGATATGCTGATATACCAATAATCAGCGGTTCTGTGCCAGGCGATGCGCAGATGTTTATACGTCCTATTGCTAAACAGATTATTGATAACAAGGATTATTTAAGAGCATTTTCATACTCTCCCGGAGTGGCGTGGGCAAGACATCAGATAAAGACCGGCAGGAAACCAATTTATTCTTACTATTTTGATCGTACGCAACCTGAACCGGGCAGTACTAAATTTGCTCCATTACATCGTGCCCCGCTTCCGTTTGGAAATGAGTGTCCGCATGAGTCTGATATTGCTTATGTATTTGGAACACTTGGAGTTAAGGAATCGTTTGGAACTAAGTTTGAAGAATATGATCACTATCTCAGTGATGTCATGTGCGACTACTGGGTCAGCTTTGCCGCAAATGGAGTGCCGGGTGTTCCGCTGCTTCCAACATGGCCTGCATATACCAGAGAAACTCCTTTGGTAATGCATTTTTCCGATGAGGGAATAATTGCGGAAGATCTGATATCAAATGATCAGGAACTCAGGGCTATCGAATATGCCGAGCTGCATCCCGGTCTGACCGAAACCACAGATGGTCTTTTATAACATTATTAAATAATTGATCATTATTAAGATCATGTTTAAAGGAGGTTACAATGAAAAAGTTAGTTGCCATTATTATCGCGGTTTTGATGATTACAAGCATTCTTGCAGCATGTGGATCGTCAGGGGGAAGTACTGAAAAGACTTCAGAGACTTCTGCTGCAGAGCAAACTACCACAACAGTAAATGAAACTACAACCGTAAACACAGAAGGGAACAAAGACGCAGACATATCTGATGATGAGTCACTTGGCTCAGTTGAAAAACAGCTTGGCGAAATGAGTCAGAAGACAGCACCGGGAGAGTATTACGGTGATCTGATCAAGATTGCCTGTACAAACGGTGCCAATACCTGGGATCCGTTTGCAAGAGGAGGCGGATTTGGCGTTCAGGTGTCTATTTTTGAAAAACTGGGACAGGCTGACAATGAAGGACATCTTAAACTCTGCATGCTGAAAAGCATCAATAAGAAAGATGATGTCACTTATGAGTGTGAATTATGGGATTTCATAAAGGACACTGAAGGAAATAACATAACAGCTTCTGATGTTGCATGGAGCATTCAGCAATTCATTGATTCAGGAAATCAGGGCGGAGTAGCAAAACTTGACAGCATTGAAGTAACAGGCGATTACACATTCATATGGCACAACTCTGCGCCGTTTGCGATCGGGGAAATGGAAAAGCAGATGAGTAATCCGTCTATCCTCAGCCAGGCAGCATATGAAGCTGATCCTGACCATATGGCTGCAAACCCTATAGGAACAGGACCATATAAGCTTAAGGAGTTTATGGAAGGAAGCTATGTGCTTTATGAAGTAAACGAAGATTACTGGTACAACAATATTGATGATGAGAAATGGCTTGAGGAAAATGATTTTGTATGGTCCTATCAGAACTTTAAGGAAATCCGGTGTGATATCATTTCCGATGCATCTGCAAGAGCAATTGCCCTAGAAAATGGAAGTGTTGATGCCTGTACCCAGATGAACATAACTGACGTATCCGCATATAAGGATAATCCTGATTTTACAACTATCAATCTTCCGGTAAATCCGCCGGTTGCATTCTACTTTAACATTTCAGACGGATCATTATGCAATGATATAAATCTGCGTAAAGCGATATGCTATGCAGTCGATAATGAAGCAGTTGCTGCAGGCCTTGATGTTCCGGCATATCCGGTATACGGGATCCAGCCCAGAATGTATGATGCTCCTGAAAACTGGACAACAGGTGAAGGCAGAGACTATTATGATCATGATATCGAAAAGGCTAAAGAATACCTTGAACAGTCTTCTTACAATGGTGAGCCGATCAGAATGATATTCAGCGATCAGGATCAGAATGTACCTGCATTTACCCTGGTACAGGCACAGCTTAAAGAAGTAGGCATTAATCTTGAAATGACAACGCTTGAAAAGAGTGCAATGGATGCACTGAAGTATGATTTTTCCGGATGGGAAATGCTTTCTGACATGATGGGCGGTGGAAATTACCTTGCCAATACATTGAAGAAATTCTGGTCACAGGATGTTTTCAAGAGTCTTAACGGATTTAATGTCTGCGGTGTTGAGGATCCTCAGCTTGATAAACTCTATGAAGATGTGCTGAATATAGGTGGTGATGCATCGGTTGAAGCATGGGATCAGTATTTTACTTATGATATGTGTTATGGATATGCCATCTGCTGCTATGCAAATCAGACTGCATGCAGTTCAAAATACATAGCATCAATTTTCGGCTCGCAGAGCCAGCTCGTTCCGGGAGCTTTCACTCTGGCAGAATGAGTGGAAACAAATTGAGTTGCTACCATCATAAATTAAACTGTACAGTATTTTATATTGATTGTTCAAAATAAATATCTTTTTCCTCTTGAAAGATTTAATTATAACCGGTCCGGGTGAGCTATTTCCCTGGGTCGGTTATAATTATATAAATGGATGTATTATCATTTGTCATTATTACATATAAAGCAATGATGGGAGAATATATCATCTACTATCAAGGGAAAATAATCGGTGGGATATACGATGACAGATTTCTTGTAAAACCGACGGCATCGGCAAAGCAGTTGATGCCCAACGCACCACTTGAACGTCCTTATGATGGGGCCAGGGAGATGCTTTTGGTGGAAGATATAGATAACAGAACTTTTCTGACTGAGCTTTTTAATGCAATGCTTAATGAGCTGCCAGCTTCCAGGAAAAAGAAATGAAAAGAAAAATCATATTATCAAGATTGGCTTTTTTTATTGCGATACGAAGATATCCTAACAGCTTGTTAGGACCGGTTAGATTTTTGTTTCATGGAAGCATTTACGTTTGTAGTAATATATTTATTCGAATATAATTATAAAGTAATATTAATCAAAAATTGGTACATCAGCTAAGCTTGGAAAGGAATTAAAATATGGAAATAACCGCTTCGATCATTTCTGAAACTCCTGACATTCAGCTTTCTATATCAGGAGAGATCATTTATGCACACAGGGAAACACGTGATCTTCATATGCAGATCGTCTCACCTTCGCGCATTGTCCGTCCCCAGAACAGCGGCAAAGAAAAACCGCTTATTGTCGAGGGTGTAGAGCTTCCGGGCAGACATAATGATGGGAAAAGACAGCCCCCCGGAAGATCTATACCAAAGAGCCCTGCTGTGATACTTGTTCCGGGGTCGGGATTTGACGGAGTCAGAGGCATTGCTGTCCAGGAGATCGATACCGCAGTCAATCTGGCTCAGCGAGGGTTTACTGCAGCAATCATAGAATACAGGGGTTCATACTTTGATGATGCACATTATCCGGCATATGCACAGGATGTAAAGGAAGCAGTCCGCTTCCTTCGTGCCAATGCAGAGGAGTATGGTGTAGACCCCGACCATATAGCGCTCCTGGGTGGTTCGTCAGGTGGCCATGCAGTAGCCATGGCCGGCCTTACACCGGGAGAGGAGATATTTGATATCGGTGACAATCTGAATCAGAGTTCCGAAGTAAACGCAGTCATCTGCTTTTTCGGTCCTGTTGATCCGCAGGATCTGCTCGCGGACAGGATGGAGGAGCATAAACAGCTGCGTCCGGGAGAGAAGAATTATCCGTTTGAAGCATATGAAATATATGCAGAGGAATTTGAAAAGGATATAGAAAAGCATCTTTTCGAGAGCAGCGTATCCAATCATATAAGAAATGATGTTAAACTGCCTGCGCTGGCCTGCTTTACAGGAGATAAGGATGGACTCATTCCGCTCAGACAGGGGCTTCGCCTTTGCCAGAATGTGAGGGATGCCGGTGGAGTTTCCGAGTTCTACCGCATCATCGGAGGGGAGCACGGCAGAGGATGCTTTTTTGAAAGAACATATGAGCTGATATCAAAGTTCCTGAGGTTATATATCTAAAGACTTGCAGGAGGCCTGTAATTATCGATGCTGCTGCATACTCCTTTCTATGTATTTATTTATCGGGTAGGCATGAGTCCACCCGATAAAATATGAAATAATTGCTGCAGTGAAACAGGGTGTGAATCAGGGTGCGAGTGTGTCCGTGAAGTGTCGAAAAATCCAGTATTTATGCGGGTTTGCACGACTTTTCAGCCTTCGAATCCCGCCCTCTCCGTGAACAGAAAAGGAGTCCTTAAGGACAATGTCATTAAGATAAGATGACAATAGTCGCAAGGTGTTCCTGAAAATTAATGGGGAGATCTTAAGAAACAAGCGG
>SVDE01000159.1 GCA_015057955.1 Lachnospiraceae bacterium
CTCCTGAACCTTGCCGTCATTCCAGTTCTGAACCGGACGATAGTAACCGGTGATACGGCTGTAAACCTCTGTCTTCTCTCCGCAGTCAGGGCAAGTGTAGACTTCGCCTGTGATGTAGCCGTGGTTGCGGCAAACTGAGTATGTAGGAGACATTGTATAATAAGGTATCCTGTAATTCTCAGCGATCTTGCGGACCAGAGTTGCTGCTGCCTTCCAGTCAGGAAGCTTCTCGCCGAGGAATGCATGGAATACGGTTCCTGATGTATACAGTGTCTGGAGCTCGTCCTGGATATCCAGAGCTGAGAACACATCCTCGGTATATCCGACAGGCAGATGTGAGGAATTTGTATAGTACGGCGTGCCGTTCATGTTTGCTGTGATGATATCAGGGAACTCCTCCTTATCATGCTTAGCAAATCTGTAAGTTGTTGACTCAGCAGGTGTTGCCTCAAGGTTGTAAAGATCTCCGTACATCTCCTGATAATCAGAAAGGCGCTCTCTCATGTGATTGAGAACATCAACAGCGAACTTCTGGGTCTCAACATGTGTGAGATCCTTGCGGAGCCACTTGGCATTCAGGCCTACCTCGTTCATGCCGATAAGTCCGATCGTCGAGAAGTGATTGTCAAATGTTCCAAGGTATCTCTTGGTATACGGATAAAGTCCGTTGTTAAGGAGTGTCGTTACAACTGTTCTCTTGGTCTTCAGCGACTTAGCTGCAATATCCATGAGATGGTCAAGTCTTGCATAGAAATCAGCCTCATCTGCTGCAAGATATGCGATCCTCGGAAGATTTATGGTAACAACGCCGATGGATCCTGTTGACTCTCCGCTTCCGAAGAAACCGCCTGATTTCTTTCTGAGCTCACGAAGGTCCAAACGCAATCTGCAGCACATGGATCTTACATCATCCGGCTCCATGTCTGAGTTGATGTAGTTTGAGAAGTAAGGAGTTCCGTACTTCGCGGTCATTTCGAAGAGAAGCTTGTTGTTCTCTGTTTCGCTCCAGTCGAAATCCTTTGTGATCGAATATGTAGGGATAGGATACTGGAATCCGCGGCCGTTCGCATCACCTTCGATCATGATCTCTATGAATGCTTTATTGACCATGTCCATTTCCTTCTGGCACTCGCCATAGGTAAGGTCGATTTCCTTGCCGCCAACCCAGCACTTCTGATCGCGCAGGTCTTTCGGGCATACCCAGTCAAGGGTAATGTTAGTGAACGGAGCCTGAGTTCCCCATCTTGAAGGAGTGTTTACACCGTAAATGAATGACTGGATGCACTGCTTGACTTCCTTATAAGAAAGGTTGTCAACCTTTACAAACGGAGCAAGGTATGTATCGAATGAGGAGAATGCCTGAGCGCCTGCCCACTCATTCTGCATGATGCCAAGGAAGTTGACCATCTGGTTGCACAGTGTTGAAAGATGTGCAGACGGAGATGATGTGATCTTGCCCGGTACTCCGCCAAGGCCTTCCTGTATGAGCTGCTTGAGTGACCATCCCGCGCAGTAGCCTGTGAGCATGCTGAGGTCATGGATGTGGATGGCAGCGCTCCTGTGGGCGTCAGCTGTCTCCTGATCATAGATCTCGCTGAGCCAGTAGTTTGCGGTGATGGCGCCTGAGTTTGAAAGGATAAGTCCGCCTACGCTGTAAGTAACAGTGGAGTTTTCCTTAACACGCCAGTCATTTATCTTAAGATAGTCATCTACCAGGTCCTTATAGCTTAAGAGTGCGCTGTTGACGTTACGGACTTTTTCACGCTGCTTACGGTAGAGGATGTAAGCCTTTGCAACGTCAGCAAAACCTGCCTCTGACAGGACCTTCTCTGCGCTGTCCTGGATATCCTCGACGGTGATGATTCCGTCCTTGATCTTCTCTTCAAAATCGCTTGTTACGCGAAGAGCGAGCATATCGATAACTGAAGGATGATACTGCTTTCCGCTCGCTTCAAATGCCTTTGTGATGGCGGCACTGATCTTCGCCACATTAAAATCAACGATCTTTCCGTCTCTTTTCTGAACCTGGTACATGATTAATTGTCTCCTTAATTTATATAATATCTTAGATTACCAAACATCGATGTCTTAAATGATATCACCATCTTAAAAAAAGTCAATATGTAGTGTCCATGATTTAACAAAAATACAAGATATAGTTATTTTTCTGTAATATTCTACATCATTATCAGACCAAAAAAACGGACTTTGGAGCCGTAAAAGCCCATAAATACAGGCTTTTTCATAAAAAAGCGGTTCACATATGTGAACCGCCTCTTGTGGTGTATGTAGTTGCGCTGCCTTAATCTACTCCCCTCACGCCGACATTCTTAACAAAAGGTCTGATAATGTCAGCAAAGCCATCCAGTTCAGCCTTGGTATAAGCATTGAGTCCGGCGTAAGGCACGCTCTCCCTGTCAACAAAGCACTGCAGGAAGTAGTTTTCCGCCCCGGAAAGCCACTTGGCGATTCCTTTAAAGGAATCGGCATCGTGGAACTCCTTTACGACAGTTGTCCGGAACTCATACTCAACCGGACGGGACTTAAGGAACTCTATGCTCTCCTCAACCTTGGAGATATCAAATGAAGGAATGCCGATCGTCTCCCCGTACCGCTCCGGGCTGTTCTTGATGTCCATGGCGATGTAGTCAGCCAGACCGGACCCTACTATGCTCTTAAGGAGCGCCGGATGATTGCCGTTCGTATCAATCTTTATCTTGAAGCCGAGTTCCCTTATCGCTTCAAGCAGACCTGGAAGGTCCTTTCTCATCATCGGCTCGCCGCCTGTTATGGCAACACCGTCAAGCAGTCCCTGTCTTCCTTTTAAGAATTTAAGGAGTGCCTGATCATCCATCACTTCCGGAGCGTTCATGTCCAGGAGCTCTGCATTATGGCAGAACGGGCAGCGCATGTCGCATCCGCCAAGGAACACCGTGCATGCAACATGTCCGGGATAATCAAGCAAAGTCATTTTCTGCAGTCCGTGTATCTTCATGATAAGCCCTTCTTTACCGCTTTTTTCTGGCCAATGCCATTTCAGATTATTATATAACAAATAAACACCCCGGGTAAATACCCGGGGCGCTGCTGCTGTATGCTGCTCATTTTCTTTCGTAGCCCGTGACCATGGTCAAAACGAAACATGCTACGGTTGCCCACGCAAAGAATTTATGCCATTTCATGATCTGATCCTCCTGCATATTCAGATTATATTAATATCAGCTTCCCTTCCTTATCAAGGTAGAGCCTTGTGCTTGCCACACTGATCGCCATGGTAGACAGATTGTGCAGCAGTGAAGTAGTTCCCGCTGTCATAAGGCCGGTGATCCCCGCAGCCATGAGCAGAGTGTTGAATCCGAGAATGAATCTGTAGTTCTTATGTATCCTCTGCATTAAAAGCCTGCTGAGTTCCTTAAGCAGAAGTATGTCGTTAAGATCTTCTGACAGAAGTGTAATGTCAGCAACCTGGCGCGCAAGGTCCGAGGCATCCCTCATGGCGATCGAGGCATCGGCAGCTGCAAGCGCCGGGGAGTCATTTATGCCGTCGCCAACCATGATGACCTTATGGCCATCTGCCTTGAGAGCTGAAATGATCTCCGCCTTGTCCTCCGGAAGCACCTGTGAACGGTACTCGGTTATGCCAAGCTCATTTGCCGCCTTCTTAGCCGCATCTTCACCGTCACCGGTCAGCATGAGGATATGTCTGAATCCTGTTTTTCTCAGCATACTTATCGTCTCTGCTGCGCCATCCCTCACAGGATCCTCTATTCCGATCAGTCCGACTGCCCTGCCGTCCACCGCAAAATAAATGACTGAAAGGCCTTTCATCTCATTTTCTTCCATAGATCGGATCTCATCAGTATAAGGGATCTTTTCATCTTCAAAGATATAATGTGCACTTCCGATCTTTGCGTGCTTGTCCCTCAGCTTAGTGCTGATCCCGTGTGCCACAACATATTCCACTGTCGCATGCTCCTCCTCGTGGATCAGATTTTCCTCAGCAGCCTTATTTACGATCGCTCTCGCGACACTGTGGGGGAAATGCTCCTCCAGGCATGCCGCATCGCGAAGTACATCTTCACGCTTCCATCCTTCAAGCGGTATGACTTTGACTACCTTCGGACTTGCCGATGTCAGTGTCCCTGTCTTATCGAATACTATGGCATCCGCTGAATCAAATATCTCCAGGAACTTGCCGCCCTTTACCAGTATACGGTGGTCAGTAGCTTCTTTCATTGCAGATACTACGGCTATCGGGATCGATAGTTTTAATGCGCATGAATAATCCACCATGAGAGCGGACATTGCCTTTACCGTGCTTCCCGTAACAAGCAGGGTTGCTGCGGCCACCGCGAAGCTGAACGGAACGATGGAATCAGCCAGTTCTTCAGCACGCGACTGCACTCCCGCTTTCAGGTTTTCGGATTCATCTATCATCCGCGCGATATCATGGATCCTGCTCTGGCCGGCTCCGTTTCTTACAGATATGACTATATTTCCTTCTTCAACGACAGTTCCGGCATATACTGTGTGGTCCTTTGCCCTTCTGACCGCCGCGCTCTCACCGGTAAGCGAAGCCTCATTTACCATGGCTTCTCCCGAGCATACCGTTCCGTCAACCGGTATCATGGCACCATCCTGTACACGGATAAGATCACCCGGCTGAACGTTCCTGATCGGAACACGCACATCACCGTCATCTGTGACCAGCCATACATTTTCCACCTGGAGTGCCAGGCTCCCCTCTAACGCGCTTATTGTCTGCTTTCTGGTATGTTCTTCAAGTGCATCTGTTATTCCGAGCAGGAACATGATGGAAGATGCTGTATCAAAAGAATTCTGGATAAACGCGCTTGCAATGGCGCTTGCGTCCAGAACGTCCACATTCAGCCTGCCGCTCATGAGTGCATCCAGACCCCTGTAGAAATATTTGGCAGCCTTTCCGAGGGTGATCAAATGCCTTATTCCTGCCGGAAGGAAAATGCGCTTTCCATAATGCCATGCCGCTCTTTTAGCAACCATTGTCAGGAACTTGCTGTTTTCTTCCTTAAGCTTTTCACTTTCCGACGGTTCAGCTGCAGGCAGCGAGTCTCTCCTGAGTGATGAGAACTCATCCAGGAGCATTTTACGGACATCTCCTTCATACCGTACAAGCACTCCGCCGTTGGAGCTTGTTGCCTCTGCTGACAAAACACCGCTTATCTGCTGCAGCCGTTTCTCGATGTCCCATCCCTGACCTTTGTCAAATGCATACTGACCAAACCGGACCCTGAGTTTTCCGGGCCTGTCGCAAATAATACTGTAACGCATCAGTTCACCTGCTTAAGCTTATGCCTCTTCGGCCGGAACAGTTTCCTGCTTAGCCTCTTCGTAAATATCATTTGCCTCTTCCTTGATGTTTTCCCATCCGGCCTTGATGTTATCCCTGGTCTGCATGCCGCATGCAAGGCCCTTAACAGCGATCTTCCTTGCACATTTGCTTGTTACAAACAGTCCGGCTGCAAGTCCGCC
>SVDE01000037.1 GCA_015057955.1 Lachnospiraceae bacterium
TTGATGGAGAAGTACATTTTTATTGTAATAGAACTATTCGCAAAAGTCAACTTTAACGAAGTGATAGTGGCAAAAATGGCAGGGGGAGTGGTCAAAAAGTGGTTTTTTCGTAAGATCGTTATTTGAGTATATCAAGCAGACGTTTGAAATAATCAGGGAGCTCACTTGAGAATTCCATATATTCATTTGTTCTCGGATGAACAAATCCTAAAACTTTTGCGTGCAGCGTTTGTCCTTCAAGCGGATTTCCGTCCAGTTTGTATTCTGATAATTTCCCGCCGTATATCACATCACCCAGCAACGGATGATTGATACTTTTCATGTGTACGCGTATCTGGTGTGTTCTTCCTGTCTCAAGCCTGCATTCTATATGCGCATATTTCGCAAAATTCTTTAATACCGTATAGTGAGTTACGGCTTTTTTGCCGTTTTTCGCGTTTACGGCCATTAGTTTGCGGTCATTAGAGCTTCTTCCTATAGGCGCGTCGACCGTACCGGTCAGATCTTTGAAATAACCGCATGCGATCGCTTCATATTTACGCGTAATTGTATGATCTTTTAACTGGAGCGATAAGGAACTATGCGCGAAATCATTTTTCGCGCAAACGAGCAGACCGGAAGTGTCTTTATCTATACGATGAACAATTCCAGGACGAAGAACGCCGTTTATGCCGGAAAGGTCTTTACAGTGATACATGAGCGCATTTACGAGCGTTCCTGAATAATGTCCGGCAGCCGGATGCACGACCATGCCTTTCGGTTTATTTACAACCAGAATATCACTGTCCTCATACTCTACTTCAAGCGGTATGTCTTCAGGCAGTATCTCCGGCTGAAGACTGTCAGGGACCATTAGGCAGATATCGTCATCATATCTGACTTTATAATTCTGTTTTACAGGAACCCCATTGACAAGGAGATTTCCTTCAGTTATCAGCTTCTGTATGTAGCTTCTGGAGAGGTTGTCAGATACATCGGCAACATATCTGTCGATCCTGGTGTCCTCAAAGCCTTCATTTACATTGAAAATAAGCTGTTTCATTAGCCGTCGTTTTCGGTTTCACTTTTCTTTGAACCAAATATGGTCAGATTTTTGTCTTCCTTATAACCAAAGATAAAGAAAATTATCAGAAGTACAGCTGTAAGCGTTACGCAGATGTCTGCAAAATTAAAGATCGGGAAATCTATGATCTTAAAGTAGATGAAATCAACAACGTATTTTGTTGTGACGCGGTCGATAAGATTGCCGATCGCACCTGCCGCAAGCGCTGCAATGAGATAATTAAAATAGATTATGCCGCTATATGTCTTTATATGAAACGAATCCGGATCTGTCTCTGCCAGATCACTGTATGTATGGAGCTTTTTGTTCAGAGATATGAACAATACAGCGATAACGACAAGGATGATGGCAGTTATGATATAGAACATCCACTGCATGTTCTGGAAAATGCCGAAAGCGGCGCCACTGTTTTCAAGGTAACGCAGTTCGATGACATCCTTGATCACAGGGATGGCGTCATGACCTTTTAAATATTTAACTGCAGCGAGTTTGGTGATCCTGTCAGCAGCAAGCAGCGCGATAAAAAATATTATCTGGATCACTATATGCAAATTGATCTTCTTTTTTAATTTATTACTCATAATTAAGAACCTAAAAATAATGGCTGCCTTTTTATCAAAGGCAGCCATATAATTACTTGATCAACGGATCATAATAACGGTGACTTAAAGCCTGAGATGTCAAACGAATTATCAGATCCTCCGCTCATGAGATCCTGGAAATCACCGGAGATATCAACAGAATCAGGAGTTGCTATAAAGATATAATTGGAGATCTTCTGAAGATTTCCGTCAAGAGCATAGCATGAACCTGAGATGAAGTCGATGATCCTCTGGGACAGCTCAACATGAAGCCCTTCAAAGTTAATCACTACAGCTTTACCCTGAAGAAGTGTCTCTGTGATCTCTCTTGCATCCTCAATTGAAGAAGGCTTGAAAATGCATACTTCCTGGCTTGCAGCACGTCTTGCGGGCTGAGCAGGTTTTGAATAGCTGGGAGCTTCTTCTTCCCTTCTTACAGGTTCAGATGAGCGCTTGTTCTTTAATGAACTAAAGAATCCCTTCTTTTCTCCAGCTACTTCCTCTTCGTCTTCCTCGTCTTCAATTTCCTCATCATCATAGTACTCGTCGTCATCATCGTAATCATCATCTTTAAGACTGAAAGCACCTAAGATCTTATCACTGAACTTGCCCATGTTATCTCCTTTAACAGCTAATTATATTATAGTATAGTCGCGCTGACCAAATATGGCGGTCCCGACGCGTACCATTGTCGATCCTTCTTCAATGGCCACTCTGTAATCACCACTCATGCCCATTGACAAAATTTTCATACGTATATTATCAATTTTCAATGCATCAATGTCAATAGATAAATTCTTAAGTTCGCGGAAAATCCACCTGCATTCCTCCGGGTCTTCGGTAAACGGCGCGATTGTCATCAGACCCTGCACATGAACATGTTTCATAATTGAAACAGCCCTCAATAGACTTATAAGTTCATCCTTATCAATACCGAACTTACTTTCCTCATGGGATATGTTTACCTGTATGAGGATATTGACATCGACGCCGTGAATTGCAGCCTGTTCCTCAATGGTCTCCGCAAGCTTAAGCGAATCTACCGAATGGATTAGCCAGACCTTATCAACGATGTATTTTACTTTATTCCGCTGAAGATGGCCTATAAGATGCCATCTGATATCTGAAGGAAGCTCATCATATTTTGACAGCAGTTCCTGGACCTTGTTTTCCCCAAAATCCCGTATGCCCTCATCGTAAGCCTCCATTATCATCTCTGCTGGATGAGTTTTGCTGACAGCGACGAGTGTGACGTCCTGTCCGAATCTGCCGGCTTTCGCTGCAGCGCTTATTTCCTCATTCAATATGCAAATATTATCTTTTATCATGTTCTGATGCATCTTTTAATATCTGGTCATAGACGCGAAGACCGCCTGAGGTATACTCACTGACAATATAAAATCCGTTTTCCTCTCCAAGTATGTCAACTAAGGTAAAACTGTAATTTCCTCCGGCAGAGATATAAGCGCCCTGGAGATTTTCCTTGGCTGTGATCTTATACTGGATATTTGTATCCGGTTGTATAAGTATGTCTCCGCTTTCAAAATCATTAACGCTTACATATGCATATTCGTCTGTAAGCTTGAAGATCTGGCAGTCTGTAAAATCAACAGATGTTGTCCCGTCGCTGTTCACAACCTGCTTTATAAATCCGTTTCCTGTGGAATTTCCGCCCTGAGTCATGAACTCAACAGGTATGATATAAAACTGCTCTTCTCCGACCGCCGATTTCGGGATCTTAAGACCGGATGCAGTATCACTTACTATCTGGATCGATACATATCTGTCAGATATATAGCGGATCATGTACTTATCCAGAGAGATCATCCCGTATCTGGCTCCGGCCTTGGTAAATGTCTCAAACGGCGCATCAAGTGTGATACCGTCACTTAAGAATTCTATCGTTACATAATCCAGATCCTCATAAGCGTCTTCGCTGCTGAGCTGAATGATCAGTTTCCAGTTTTCCGATGTTACGACTTTATAAACAGGTTTGCCTTCTTCAACAAGATCGTTGGATTTTATGATCTCCTTGGAATAATTTGCGCGCCTGAACATGGCTGCCTCTATGTCATCTTCGGTAAAACCTTCAAAACCATCCACGCTGTGCTGCATGATACCTGAGATCTCGGAAGTTCCTATTGTATATGTTCCTGAAGCTGCTCCGCTGACACCAGTGTTCAGATTTCCGAAAACATTGCTGTTTATCAGATCCAGTACCTGGGATTCAAGCCTGTATTTGAAATAGTAGGTGTCATAATAGCTGTTCGGATCATAAGATGTGTCGAAATCATAGATCGTGTTTTTGATCTGACGGAGCTCATTTTCATCCAATATGGTCTGATTGCGGGATGCCTCTTCAAGTCTTGCGGAGAGTTCGCCGCTTTCGTCGATCACATATGTCTGTGAGCCGACGCTGACAGGAGTCGCGTCACCGATGAAGAAGTTGACATAGCCTGTTTTTGCGGCATTTACAACTGTTTCTTCACGAAGAACAAGGGCCGTATACTGTGTATTGAAACGGCCCTCTGTGCTTCCTGACACAACCTCATACAGAGATGTGGTATCACTCAAAAAATACGTACAAAAACGGACGATCAAATAAATTAGGATGATCACACCGATTATGATCCAGAGATTGACATTTAAGCGTGACCGGCCGTTTTTTGAACGTGCAGATGTTCTGGTTTTTTCCTCAGACATTTATCCTTAAAGCGCAATATGGATGTGCTGTTTAAAGTCTTCCGGAAGGAGGTCTTCTTCCATTGACGCACTTATTGTAAATTCAACGCCAAGCTTTTCTGAAAGAACAAGCATTTTTCTCAAAGGCTCAACGGCCTCTTCCTTTTCGATCTCGCAGAGAATGAGGAAACTGTCCAGATAAATGGAAACGATGTCTCCATTACCTGCGATGAGACCGCAGAGGAATCCCATCAGGGAATCAAGGTCATTAACAGGATATTCTTTAACATTGATAAGTCTGATCTGTCTGTCAAGCTGGAACATATGCTCTGAATTCTTGTCAATATAGATAACAAGTCCGTCAGATTCCTTTGCCTCAGCATTGGCTGTGTCGATCATGTACTTTGTTTTTCCTTTGCCCTTTGATCCTAATACTAATTTGATCATAACTGTTTGATACCTCCAGATTATTTGTACAGGTTACGCCAATCAAGGTCTCCCCTGTCTATAGCAAGAATAAGAAGTTCTGCCGATGCAAGATTAGTAGCAACCGGTATGTTGTTTGCATCGCAGAGCTGAGTCAGCATTTCATATCCGACATCCCTGGCAGAGGGAGTGAGCGGATCTCTTAAGAAAATGAGAGCATCCATCTGGTTGCACTCGATCTGAGCGGCCATCTGGCTGTCCCCTCCGAGATATCCCGGAATGAATTTGTATACGTTAAGCGAAACATTATCTTCGATCTGCTGACCGGTTGTGCCTGTAGCGAAAAGATCATGTTTTGAAAGGATATTTTTGTATGCTATACAAAAGTTGACCATAAGTTCTTTTTTTGAATCATGTGCAACAAGTCCTATGTTCAAACTGCTCTCCCTCCCTAGAAAGTGATCTTTTTATGCATGCCTATGTTAAGCACGATGCCTATGTTTATGTAAAGGACCATCAGCGAACTCAAGCCTGCGCTTATGAACGGAAGCGTCAATCCTGTATTCGGGATGATCATGGTAACAACTCCAAGATTGATGAAAGACTGGAATCCGATAAGCGTTCCCAGCCCCACGGCAATTCCCCGCCCGATCTGCTCCCTGGCCCTGAATCCGACCCGGAAGCACTCTATCACTATCAGCACCAGAAGAAGGATCACTGCAAATGATCCCGCAAGACCAAGTTCCTCTCCTACGATAGTAAAGATAAAGTCAGTCTGCGGTTCTGATATATACTCCGCGTTCTTAACGCTGGTAATTGAGTTATTGTTCAGTCCTTTGCCTGTCAGGCCACCGTTTGCGATGGCTATGATGGAGTTCTCCTGCTGATATCTGATCTTGGCGGCAACTTCGTTTTCCGCGTCATAGAATCCGACAAGCCTGTTATACTGATACTCATCAACAATGTTCCTGTCCGGAGGAAGCAAAATTATGAGTGCCAGTATTGCCGCACCTATGGGCACGGCTATCAAGGCAACTATCTTTATAAAGCGGCCTCTGAGATCAGATGTGAATATTATAGCACATATTATTACAAAAGTTACAACAGAACTTGAAAGATCAGGCTCCCTATATATCAAAATGACAGGGATCACTGCCAGTGCGATCATGATCAGTACAAATTTCCAGCTGTTCAGAGCTGTCTGATTCTTGGCGATCAGCGCTGAGAAAAATATCATCAGCAATAGTTTAGCAAGTTCTGAAGGCTGTACCTGCACTCCGAAGACCGATATCCACCTCTGAGCTCCCATATGAGTTTCTCCCAATGGAGACAGGACAACGATCAGAATGCCTATCGCAAAGAAATACATCAGCCAATAGTATCTGGCAATGAAATCATAACGGATCAGCATGACGATGACCATCAGTATCAATCCGCCGACAAGTCCGACGATCTGCTTGTAAACATAAGTATTGTCATCGGTTGCCGAGCCTATGACAAAAACACCTATGACTGACAATAAGACAGCATAGATTATCAGACGGAAATTGATCGTCCTGTAATTATATGATCTTAATGTATCTGTAATTCGTTTTAAGTTCAATATGTACCCCGCATCATTCAGACTGGAAGATATTGATCTTATCCTCAACAGGCGCTTTGAGCACCTCGTCGAGAGTGGTCTGTCCGAAATAGTATTGTAAAACTTCCGAGAGCACGCCGCCCGGATAGGATGTTGAGTCGCAGTTCCTTATCTGGCAGGCAAATGATATCTCTGGGCTCTCATAAGGAGCATAACCTACAAACGCTGCATGGTTTGAACGGTAAAGATCTTCTTCTGCTGTTCCGGTCTTTCCCGCTACAGTTGTATCAACATCTCTGAAGAACAGCGAAGCTGTACCGTCAGTTACAACCAGCCTCATTCCGTAATGTATGGTATCCCATTCATCTCCGCTCAGTTTAACGATGTTAGAGACCTGCGGATCGCGCTTCAGAACAACCTTTCCGTCTTTGTCAATAACCCTGTCAATAAGCGTCAGCTGATAATTATTTCCGCTGTTGGCTACAGTATTGACATACCTTGCGAGCTGTACGACTGCGAATCCGTTAGTACCCTGACCGATGGCAGTTCTTACCGAGTCTGTTGTGGAAACTCTCGGGAATACCTCATTCAGCTCAACTCCGGATTTTGTACCAAGTCCGAGCTGGACAGCGTAATCATCTATGATATCCAGAGCCTGGCGGCTGTTGTAATCCCCGTATTCATCAAGGCCCATGTTATAACCTATCCTGAAAAAGAAATAGTTGCATGAGTCCCTGAGCGCTGTAGCCAGATTCTCATTGCCATGACTGGCAGGAGATATGTAGCATTTAGGTGAAGGCGTTATGTCTTCAAATACAACCTCGTCATAGATCACAGTATCAGTTGAGATGTAATCCTCAGCCAGGCCTGCGACCGATGTGCAAAGCTTAAATGTTGAACCCGGGGCTGTAAGACCGCTCGTGGCATAGTTGAACAGAGGCTGGGAATCATTGACATTTAGTTCGTACCAATATTCTGAGTCAACCACACCCGAAAGTCTGTTATTGTCATATGTCGGATATGAAACAAGTGCCAGGACATCTCCCGAATCGGCATCTGTTACGCAAAGCGAGCCTGAGCAAGGATCCAGTGCCAGCATGGCCGGTGTTAGGATCAGATCCTCTATCTGCTCCAGCACATATGTATATGGACTTATCATCCCTGTTGTAAGCCTCTCGTATGCGGCATCCGGTTCCAGTTTTTCCTGGTCATAGAGCATCAGACATATATCATACGGATCGAGTTCTTCGTTGTAGATCATGTAGTAGTAGATCTTCTCTGAGAAATTCCTTGTCTCCGGAAGCATGCTTATGACATTATCAACAATTGTCTGATATATCTCGTCCGAATTTGAATATTTAGTATCTGTACTGATCGCTGAAACATCGATCCAGTTTTCAGCAATGGCATGCTGGAGGAACATCCTGAGTGATACTTCATCATTTGTCCATTGCTTATAGATATTGTCGGAAGAATCAATAAGATTGCTGTCGATGATGTCATTTGCCACCAGAAGCTTATATACCAGATACAGATAATCATCTTCCTCTTCTGTAAGCTCAGATGCAGGGCGCGCGTTAGTATTCAGAAGTTCCTGCTGCACCCACGAGATAACAGCTGCCTGTCTTGAGGTGAATGCCGCCAGCGCAGCCTTTTCCCTTTCCGAAGCATCCGGCTCAGAAAAGTCATTGAAATCAACGATATTTGTCAGTATCTGGCTGTATACGTCCTTGACAGGTATATTAACAAGACCTGATTTTTCAGTGGCAACATAATCATAGTCAACGATCTTGTTCAGCAGGCATGCCGCGATCTTTTTTTCAAGTATGTCATAAGAAGCAATCTGAAGATCCCTGTCTATGGTAAGGTACAGGTCGTTTCCGCTCTGCGACTTCACTTCGGACAGTGTCTCAAGGATATTGCCGGTACTGTCAACAAATACCTCGCGTTCGCCCTTCTTTCCCTGAAGGAACGAGTCATAAGACTGTTCAACACCGCTCTTTCCTACAGTGTCACCAATCGAATATGTAATACCTGCATCGTTTTCAATGTTGTATTCCTCGAGCTCGCTCTCAGATATCTCACCTGTGTAGCCTATGATATGCGCAAAGTATTCCGCGTCATTATATACGCGTTTGTATGTCTCCTGAACGTCAACTCCCCTGAGGTCATCTGTTGACTCAAGGATGGCTGCCATTGTGTTCTCATTGATGTTGTTCGCAATTGTCGTTGAAACATATTTCTGGTAAGCGGTCTGGGATAATGCATATCTTATTGTCACTATCTTTATGCGTTCTTCTTTTGTATATTTTTCATCAAGAGCATACTTTTTAGGTCCGCAAAGATAGTCCATGAGTTCGGTGGCTGTCATCCTGTCATATCCCTTGTTATGGATATCCTCGCTTGTTCCGCCAAAGATATTTATGAGGAATGTTACCTGACGTGTAACCGGATCCTGTTTGAACACATAATTGCCGTTTACATCAAGCTCAATATTAAAGTCGTCTATTATCTTGTCGCCGTTTTCCTCTATTATCTGGATCGTACGGTAGATGATACCGTTTATGGTATCTCCTCTCGTATTTGAAGAAGGTATCTCGTCTGTCATTACAACGTTATATCCGATCTCGTTATATGCGAGCAGATTGCCGTTGCGGTCATATATCTTGCCCCTTGCAGCTTCCGTTGTGATCGTTTTCTCAGCTTTTTCCGTAAAGTTCTCAGTGTAGAAATCAGATTTGATTATCTGCAGATAAAACAAACGTCCCATGATCACGGTAAAACCGATCAGAAGAATGGTCAGCACCAGAGCCATCCTCGATGAGAACAGCTTGGCGATCAGATACTTAATGTTGCTGAAAAGTAATAAGATCTTTTCCCTGATCGTGCGGAAAAGCTTTTTTGTAATGAAGCGGATCACTTTTCTCATACGCTCTCTGCCTCACTATCCGAACGGTAAAGGTACATCCTTTTTATCAGTGCCTGAAGCGGGCGTATCAGAACTATGCCTGCAAGGAGCGTAAAGCTGAATTCCGGAAGTATCACATTAAGGAAATAGAATCCGAACGCGAACCTCGACTGAAGAATGAACCAGAAAAAGTAATACAAAAGGCTGCATGCCAGATCGCAGCAGCATAGGATAAATATCTGTGTCAGCAGTGAATCCGAATAATAAACTTTCTTCAAAGAACCGCAGACAAAACCTACCACAAGCAGTATGAGCGCGTTATACCCTATCACCGGGCAGTAGAACACATCAATGAACAGGCCGGCAAAGAAACCGACCAGCATGCCTGCATTCTTATTTCGTACATATCCAAACGCAAATGTCACGATCAGCATCAGGTTTGGTGAACAGTTAATAACGGGGATCCTTATGAATGCAGAATACTGCAGAAGATAGGATACCAGTAGCAGAGCCGCTATTATGAAGAAATTACGGACTCTGTACATCATTCGTCAAATGTCTCCTTGAGCTGAGTTATTATCAGGACCTCGCTGAGATTATCAAAATCAGCAACAGGAGTTATGTGTCCCGACTGTGTAAGTTCATTTCCGTCTGTATGGAAATCGGCAACATATCCGATCAGCAGTCCCGGAAGGTAGATCGAACTCACATTTGAAGTGACAACAGCGTCACCCGCGTGTATGTCGGCATTTATGCTCGCATTAGAGAAATCTATTATGTAATCCTGCATGGACATGAGATTTCCGCTTATGATGCAAAGGTCTGTCGTATATTCAAAAACAGCGCTGATATTGCTGTCATCATTGATCACAGTCCGTACAGTCGAATAATTCGGTCCGACATCAGTCACAACGCCTACCAGGCCTCCCTGCGCTACAACATTCATGTTTTTCTGAATGCCGTCATTTGTGCCCTTGTTAACGGTAAACGTTGAAAACCATTTAGATGCGTCTTTGGAAACGATCTTGACAGCGACTGTATCGTAATCAGAATACTCATCCTTAAGTGCGAGAATGCTCTTTAACCGGTCAACTTCGCTGTTTTGCTGCATGAGCTCATGATTTTCGGCACGCAGTGCGTCGTTCTGCCTCTGGAGTTCCTCATTCTGGGCTGTAAGGTTTTCGATGGTATTGAATCTGTCAAACTGGTCAGATATCCACGTTCCGACAACATTGATGCCTGACTGTGCGGGAACGACAAGATAAGACGCGGCCTTCTTAAAAGGCCTCGCCACCTGTTCAAACAAAGCGGAAAGGATTATGAGGATAACGCAGATTGCGATAAGTATGCCGAACAGGACCTTTGGATTGGCCTTGAACGGTTCCTTCTTTCCGGGTGATTTATGTATTTTAAAATTATTCAGGAAATCACCGAGCTTACGTTTTGTCTTCTCCGCAGGCGCGGGCCCCTCGGTAATGTCTATGAGTCCGGGTTCATTTATGCTGTTGGACTCATTATCTTCTGAAAAGCCATTAAGTTTCCTGGCCATTAGTTATATTCCTTTTCTTCCGGATAATATCTGAGGCTGTCATATTTTGAGTTGCCGAATATCTTCGTCACCCCGCGGATAGTGCTGTTAGCCGGATCGTCCGCGACATTGATCCTGAGCCTGGTCTCCCGTGCAAAAAACTCGTCCAGATTGTTAAGGCACGCAGAACCGCCGAGCAGATATATGCCCTCTTCCGTGATGTCTGATGCAAGTTCAGGCGGTGTCTTTTCAAGTACACGCTTTGTATCTTCTATGATGATCCTGATCTGTTCGGTGATCGCATCTGTGACCAGCCTGCTGCTTATGGATATCCTTCTGGGAAGTCCTGTTGAAATGACACGTCCGAAAACTGTCATTTCCTTATCAGGAGCATCCAGGTCAAAATTCACGAGCGACATCTTGAGCGCTTCCGCTGTCTTCATTCCGATAAGCACTTCATGCTTAGCCCTGACCGCGTTCACGATCAGTTCATTGAACCTGTTGCCGGCAATGTTGATCGTTTTGCACATGACTATTCCGCCGAGTGATATGACTGAAATATCGGTTGTATCAGCTCCTATGTTGACAAGTATGTTTCCTTTGGGACTCTTTGGATTGATCCCGCAAGCGATCGAATCAGCAATGCTCTTCTCCACAACGGAGATATTGCGGGGACGGATCCTGGAGTTTGCGACCAGCTCGTGGAAAGCCCTTTTTTCAACCTCTGTAGTATCAGTAGGCACAGCGATAAGGAACTCGGTTCCCCTGATCAGTTTTCCCCTGTTGAGCTTTTTATACAGATTCTCAAGGATCATCTGCATCTTATTGAGATCTGATATGACACCCATCTTTACAGGAAATACTACTTCCACATTTTCGGGTGTGCGTTCAAACATCTCATACGCGTCATTGCCGTATCCGATGACATATTTTTCATCACGTATGGCGATGGCATTCTTTTCAACAAGTATCTCTTTTGAACCGATCGAAGAGATCCCAATGGTCTGTGTTCCTATGTTAAGTCCGTATCTGGCGTCACTCATTTAATCCAACAATCCTTTTTCCTTAAAACTGAAAAACTGTCTGTCGCCGATTATTATATGGTCAAGCAGCCCTATGCCAAGAAGCTTTCCGGCATCTGCCAGCCTTTTTGTCACTTCCAGGTCCGCAGTGCTCGGAGCAGCAAAACCGCTTGGATGATTATGCAGGAGTATGACATTTACTGCCTCATGTTTCATGGCTTCCATGAATACTTCCCGCGGAGATATCAGCGAGGCATCAACTGTTCCCTCTGACAGATATACATCCTTTATGAGCCTGCACGCGGAGTTAAGCAGCAGTACAAGTACCACTTCCCTTTTTCTGTGGCGCAGCTGTTCCATATAATGTTCGGCAATGGTCTGAGGTAATGAGAAATCGAGACGGTTAAGAGTACTGCAGGCGGCAATGCGTTTCGACAGTTCGGCAACAGATTTTATCTGAAGCGCCTTGACCCTGCCTACGCCTTTTATCCTGGTAAGCTCATTCAGATCAAGCTTGAATATGTTAAGCAGGTCTTCGCTGCCGTTTGCACTGCTCCTCAGGATCCCGGCAGTCAGCTCAACTGATGATCTGCCAAGGCTCCCTGTCCTTAAGATGATAGCCAGCAGTTCAGCGCCTGTGAGCGCCTGGGGACCGTATCTTAAGAATTTCTCGTCGGGACGATAATCAGGCGGTATATCCTTTATCGTCATTTTATCACTCATGTCTGCCTCCTGTTCCCCTGGAGACAAACCCTCAGTTTATCAAGTTATTTTATCACACAAGACACTCAAAATAATAGTGTTTTATTTGTCAACATCCTGTGTCCTTGCAAGCATTTTGGACAGCGCGGACAGTATGGCATATTTGCCGTGCTCATATGTAAGTCCGCCCTGGAAATATGCCGTATATGGCTCCCTCATCGGGCCGTCGCATGAGAGCTCGATCGAGGAACCTGAAATAAACGCGCCGCTTGCCATGATAACCTTATCGGAATATCCGGGCATGTCAGATCCTTCACATGCGACATAGCTGTCCACATATGATGATGCCTGCACAGCGCTGCAAAATGCAGTCAGGTTTTCGGGGGTCCCAAGGTCCACTGTCTGTACTATGCAGTGATGAGTCTCATCTTTGCCCGGCGAAGTCTCAAACCCGAAGCGTTCGCACATGGCAGCAAGAAAATGCGCATTCTTAAGCGCCTGTGATACTACTTTAGGCGCAAGCGATAGTCCCTGGTAGAAAAGCCTCATGACTCCCTGGGTTGTTCCGACTTCCCGTCCGAGTCCCGGTGCTGTGAGCCTGAAAGCACATCTCTCGATCAGATCGGCCCTGCCTGCAAGATATCCCCCGGTCGGAGCAAGTCCGCCTCCGGGATTTTTTATAAGGGATCCCGCGATAAGATCGGCTCCGAAGTCAGTCGGCTCATGGATCTCGACAAATTCCCCGTAGCAGTTGTCAACAAATACTATGATGTCGGGCTTTATCTCTTTTACAAAACGGACTGCTTCACCTATGTACTCAGAGCTTAAGGATGCTCTTTTTTTGTATCCCTTTGACCTCTGGATGGCAACGGCCTTTGTATTTGGCTTTATCTTTTCTTTTATGCCGTCAAAGTCAAATGACATGTCACCTGCCAGATCAGTATGATCAAACGTGATCCCGAACTCCGAAAGCGACATGGCACAGCTGGTGATCCCTATCGACATCTCCAGGCTGTCATAGGGCATGCCTGTTATGTAAAGCAGTTCATCTCCCGGCAGCAGTATCGAGGAAAGCGCTAGATAGATGGCATGAGTTCCGCAGGTGATCTGAGGTCTTACCAGCGCATCTTCGCAGTGGAATATGTCAGCATAAACCTGCTCCAGCCTGTCTCTTCCGCTCTCGCTGTATCCGTATCCTGTTCCTGAGTTAAAATGCTGCTCAGCTATCCTGTTCTTCCTGAATGCATTCAGCACTTTATACTGATTTGCTTCAGATATGTCATCTATTTGTCTGAAAACAGGCGCAAGCTCTTCTTCAGCTTCTTTTGCGGCATCCAGCAGATCTCTGCTGAATTCGGGATAATCAAACATTTATGATACCTTTCTCTTTAAGTATTTCTGTCATGCGGTCAAGCATCTCATCCTGACCGGCGTAATCTTCATATTTCAGCCATATGGCGTCTTTCTCGCGTTTGAACCATGTGTTCTGGCGCTTTGCGAAATGCCTGGTATTGATCTTTAATTCATATACTGCTTCTTCAAGGGTCTTTTCACCTTGAACATAGGGAACCATCTCCTTGTAACCGATCCCCTGCATGGCGGCGCTGTCAGGTGAAATGCCGCTTTCCAGAAGAGTCCTGACTTCATCAGCCAATCCGTTTTCCAGCATTATGTCAACTCTTTTGTTCACGCGTTCATATATTGTCTGCCTGTCCCTGGTCAGGACAAAATATGCGCTGTTATAGGGAGTCTGCCTCATGCTCTGGACTGCATTATGCTCGGAAATGCGCTCACCGTTTGAGTTCAGGTATTCAAGCGCTCTTATGGTCCTTTTAAGATTATTCGGATGGATCGCGGCAGCTGCTTCAGGGTCTGCTTCCTTCAGCATGTCATGAACGAACATATTGCCATGTTCAGCCGCAAGGTCTTCCAGTTTCTTCCGGTATCCGCTGTCCGGGTCTTCTGTGCTGAATTGAATATCATACAGAACAGCCTGGATGTAGAATCCTGTTCCGCCCGTCAGAATGGGGATATTGCCATTTGCATATATCTTATCCATTGCCTCTAAGGCCAGGCGTTTGAATTCATATACATTGAACTCCTGATCAGGCTCAAGAATATCAATGAGATGATGAGGAATGCCCTCCATTTCCTCCGGAGTGATCTTGGCCGTTCCTATGTTGAACCCTTTATAGACCTGCATGGAATCAACGCTGATGATCTCGCCCGATATCCGCTTTGCGAGCTTTACGGCAAGATCACTCTTTCCGACGCCTGTAGCTCCGCCTATTATCACCAATGGTCTGCCGTTCATCATATGATCCTCTTGAACTTCTTTTCCATCTCATATTTTGACATGGTAATGATCGTTGGTCTGCCATGAGGACAGTTGTATGGATTGTCCAGGGTGAGCAGCTCATCTATCAGTTTGTCGGCTTCCTCAAAAGAGATCCTGTTCCCGCCTTTGACGGATGCCTTGCAGGCAGCAGTTGCTATCCTGTCAGTAAGCATGTCCGGGTCTGACACATAAGGACTCTCCGACAGTTCGTCCAGGAAGCTTATGAAGAGATCTGCACTGTTGATACCGTAAAGTTCGGACGGAACTGCAGTAAGGATGAAGTCCTTTCCGCCAAAATGCTCGATACCGAAGCCCAAGTGCAGAAATCTGTCCATGTATCTTAAGAGGCAGTCCTCCTCTTTCGCAGACAGTGTAACGATGATCCCGGGTGTGATCATCTGGGAAGTCAGGGTGCCGGCGTGTATCCTTTTCATGAACCTTTCGTAATTGACTTTTTCATGAGCTGCATGCTGATCTATGATGAACATCTTGTCGTCATATTCCACGATCCAGTAGGTGTCAAATACTTCCCCGATCAGCTTATGCTCTTTCCTCGCTGCCGGATCAAGAAATCCCCGATCAAAGAAACTCTGCTGTTCAAATGATACTGTTTCAACTGCTGTAGGAACCTCTTCGGCCGTAACATCGTATCTTGTTTCCTCTTTCAGGACATCTGCCATTGCCTCTCTTCTGATCTCCTCAAAAGGTTCAGGCACAGGAATCGCCGGCAGGGGCTTTTCCTCCCGGGCTTTAACGGGCGCTGCCTCCTGCGGTGCATTAACCGTAAACACA
Source organism: Lachnospiraceae bacterium (assembly GCA_015057955.1). Lineage (GTDB taxonomy): Bacteria > Bacillota > Clostridia > Lachnospirales > Lachnospiraceae > RGIG5612. The sequence continues at coordinate 15,625 of SVDE01000037.1, forward strand.
GGTATGCTCTCCCTGTGTGTGATCCTTTCGTACATGCACAGCCTTAAGCATTCATATACAGACTCGTTGTCTGAAAACCTGATCTCAAGTTTTGTAGGGTGGACGTTTACATCCATCAGTTCCGGCTCAATGCTGATATTTACACAGGTAAAAGGATAAGCCCCTTTCATCTGATAGCCTTTATAGGCATTCTCTGCAGCTGCGGAAAGTATCCTGTCCTTTACATATCTTCCGTTTACAAAGAAATTTTCATATGCTCTGTTAGAGCGCTGGATCTCGGGTTTTCCTATGTATCCGGATATTGACAGCAGGTCTGTTGTAAATGAAACCTCAAGGAGATTGGATGCGAGTTCCTTTCCGTATACTGCGTATATAACGTCTTTTAACGATCCGCTGCCTGAAGTGCTAAGCCTAAGCGAGCCGTTGTTTGTGAACTTAACAGCGATCCCGGGATGTGACAGCGCGATCTTTTCCACTGCTTCTGTAACAGAATTTCCTTCTGTCTGGGCGGACGAAAGGAACTTGAGCCTGGCCGGAACATTTGCAAACAGGTCTCTGATGATAAGGGTTGTCCCTTCGGGAAGACCTGCTTCTTCAAATGATATCTCTTCACCATATCTGACTTTATATATGGTTCCCGATATGGAGTCGGCAGTCTTTGTACATAATTCGAGGTCAGATACGGCCGCAATGCTTGAAAGCGCCTCACCTCTGAAACCCAACGTGGTTATGAACGACAGGTCATCTGAGGTCCTTATCTTGCTTGTGGCATGACGCAAAAAAGCGGTCCTTACCTGGTCTTCAGGTATGCCGCATCCGTTATCGGTTATCCTTATCAGACTCTTTCCGCCGTCACGTATCTCAACTGAAATGGCTGTGGCGCCGGAGTCGATCGAATTCTCCATTAATTCCTTGACGACATTGGCGGGACGTTCAACGACCTCACCGGCAGCTATCTTGTCTATTGTTGCCTTGTCAAGAATCCTGATCTCCATCTCAACCTCATTTCAAAAGGCACTTCCCATTGATCAGAAAGTGCCTTTCCGCAGTTCTTATTAAAGTTCCTCTCCTGTGAGCATCTTGTAGCCCTGCAGGTACTTCTCTATCGTCTTGTCCACTATCTCCTGAGGAAGTGTCCAGTTATGGCCTTCGTTGCTCTTCAGCCAGTCTCTTGCAAACTGTTTATCGAAAGAAGGCTGACCGTGTCCTGCTTCATATCCCTCAAGCGGCCAGAAGCGTGAGCTGTCCGGAGTAAGGATCTCATCGCCGAGTACAAGCTCCCCGTTTTCATCAAGGCCGAACTCAAGCTTTGTATCTGCGATTATTATGCCTTTTGAAAGAGCGTACTCAGCGCACTTTTTATAAATGGCGATCGTTGTGTCCCTGAGTTTTTCTGCATATTCCTTGCCTTTTCCGGGGAAATAACGCTCGAGATGATCTATGCTCTGTTCAAAAGAGATGTTCTCGTCATGATCACCGATCTCTGCCTTGGTTGACGGTGTATAAATGGGCTCAGGCAGCTTTTCGGATTCTTTCAATCCTTCAGGCAGCTTGATGCCGCAGACCGTACCGTCCTTCTGGTATGAAGCCCATCCGGAGCCTGTGATATAGCCTCTTACGATGCACTCTACCGGGAGCATCTCGAGTTTCCTAACGAGCATGCTGTTTCCGTCAAACCTGGGCTGTCTGAAAAACTCAGGCATGTCGTTGACATCTGTGGAAACCATGTGGTTCGGGATTATGTCACTGGTCATGTTGAACCAGAATTTGGACATCTGTGTCAGCACCGTGCCTTTTTTGGTGACCTGATTGTTCAGGATTACATCAAAGCAGCTGATCCTGTCTGTGGCAACCATAATAAGGTTGTCGCCTATATCATATATCTCTCTGACTTTGCCTTCTTTTACGGGTTTGTACTCTTTCATGTTTTCCTCCGGATCAAAATTAGATTAGATGATTTTATCAATTATGTTTCTTATATTCAAGATAATTAATTGAAAGTGTCGCGAATCCGGTGACATTTTCAGCAAGCTTTCCGGCTACGGCCGACACCGGGTCAACATATCTTTCTTTCAGGTTGTCGACAATGGATGAACCGAGGTCTGATAATGTTGATGTGATCGCGCTCCTGTCTTTTTTATCCAGTTTTCTGTATGCGTTCATGACAGAGACCAGATTCCTGACATCAAACAGTTCGTCGACAGACCTGATCTTATTTTTCTCAGCCAGTCCGAATACGATGGTCACAAATTCCTTCTTTTCGGAAAATGAAAGTCCTGATATCCACTGGTCAAGACTGGCCAGCCCCAGCTCCCCTGTCTTTGACAGGCTCTTTTCAAGGATCAGGCCGTGCGGACCGACTTCCCAGGAATCCATCAGATGCTGCTTTGCGCCGCCTTTCTCATAGCTGTGTATAACGCTGTAGCCTTCCTTATGGACGAGCAGGATGCCTATGATGGAATCCTGAGGGACAAATGTATGTATCTTCGGCATCATACTGCGGAACTTATCATTTTCCGCGAGGACTTCATTAAAACCCGGTCCGTCAAAGCTGTAGATCTCCCTGATCCTTTTCTTCAGAAGCTCATTAGAAAAGACCGCGCTGTATGTCGCGAGATTGCCGCCTTTGGAATGGCCGCCTGTTATGATCATGCCTTTATGCTTTGCCGCAGCATTCTTTAAGTAGCGGACCGCCTTTAGCTGTGCCGGAACATGTTCTTCATATGCGAGAGCCATGTTTTCCTTCCAACCTGCGATAGTTGAATCAGTTCCCCTGAATGAGACGAATATCTGTTTTTTTGAGTACAGGAATGTAACCGCGGAAAACTGCATTGCGTTTCCGTGATCTATCTCATTTACAGGATCCATCACCAGGATCTGTGAGTATCTTATGCTGTTTGCCGCAAGCTCTGCCAGTTCAGTCTGATACGGCCTTGTGGTAAATGTTCCTTTTGTCCAGTCAAGCAGCGGGACCATTCTTGCAAGTGTAGGCTCTTCCCGGGAAAACTCTTCATCAGGAATGCAGTCCCATGGGAAATAAGCCATTTCGCTAAGCAGCATCGCATCTGCCTCATTAAACGGGTCCTTGTCAAAACTCAGATCGCCGCGCCATTTGATATAATCCAGAAGAATAGACATGGATTCAGACCTCCGTATATATGTATATATTAAATCTAATACTTTAATGCGTCCATATTTTTATGTGGACTTGAGAACGATTTTGAAGTAATATATGCGGGAATATGTTTATAACTCTGAACGAAAAGGAAATGTACTGAAACATGAAAGATACAATGCTGCTCTTCGATCTGGACGGAACATTATGGGATTCTTCCGGTGAGGTCGCGTATACATGGAATCAGGTGCTGCAGAAGGAAATGCCCGGAACAAGGCTGCTCACTGCTGCTGACATCCGATCAGTCATGGGCAAGACTATGGATGAGATAGCTGATGTACTATTTCCCGGGCTTGATCAGGAAAAGCGCGACTTCGTCTTTGACGAATGCATGCTGTTTGAGAACAATTATCTCCATGAGCACGGTGCCGTCTTCATGAACGCTGTGCCCGAAGTCCTAAACGAGCTCAAAGCTTCAGGCTACAGCATGGCTGTTGTAAGCAACTGCCAGAGCAATTATATTCCTTCATTCCTGCATTCAATGAAAACAGAAGAATATTTCTGCGATTATGAGGAATGGGGACGCACAGGACTTTCAAAAGCTGAAAATATCCGTCTTGTCATGCAGAGAAACGGATTTGAAAAAGGAATATATATCGGTGATACACAGAAAGACGGAGATGCATCGCGCGCTGCAGGCACACTATTCATCCATGCTGCCTACGGTTTCGGAACTGACAATGCTCCTGACGCGGTGATCAATGACTTTTCCGAGCTGCCGGATGCAGTAGCCAGATTAACGGGAGATGCTGAATAAAATATGAAGAAGGTCAGGATAAATTGGAATACAACACCTTTCTGGCATCTCAATTTTGCCCACAGAGGTCTTCATGACATAAAAGCCGGGATACCTGAGAATTCCCTGGCTGCATTTGACGCTGCAGCCAAAGCCGGCTATGCGACCGAATTTGACGTAAGGCTGACAAAAGACGGCACTGTTGTCGTTTTTCATGATGAATTTCTTAAAAGGATGTGCGGCTGTGAAGGAAGAGTCATCGATAAGACCTGGGACGAGATAAAAGATCTGAAACTGGCGGGAACCGATCAGACCATCCCCCGTCTTGAAGATGTCCTGAGAGTTCTTGAAAAAGGCAAAAACATAGTGATCCTTTGTGAACTTAAAGCAGTGCTTGATTATAAGGATCTTTGCGTCAAAACACTTGAGCTGCTCCGCAAATACAAAGGCACATTCTGCATTGAGTCATTCAATCCGTTCATCGTACGCTGGTTTCTTAAAAATGCGCCGGACGTTTTCAGGGGACAGCTCGCGACCGGATACAAAGAGAACAAAACTCTGATGAACCGCGTTCCCGCATGGATATTTGCCCACTGCTATCTCACATTCTTCAACAAGCCGAATTTCATTGCTTACAGGAATGCTTTCAAGAGACCCAGGCATGTACTCAAATACTGCCGCAAAAAGGGAAAGGCCATGCTGGTCGCATGGACATCAGTCGAACCTGACATCGACCAGGAAGAAAATGACGCTGTGATCTTTGAAGAATACCGTCCCAATAATATCTACTGACTTAAAAACCTGCGCTTCACTGCGCAGGTTTTTTGTAATACATTTCATATGCAGCTCTGCCGAGCCTTGTCGCCTGGCCTTCAAACCAGATGTCATCATACTCTCTTTTCAGCTGTTTTCCGCGTCTGTCCGCATTTCTTCTGTACCAGTATCTTATTGTAGAGGGAAGATTTACCAGCAAAAGCATGAACGGACCGAATACACAGTTCTGGATTGAGTGGCCATATTCGTGGTAAAAGAGCCTGGGATTTCTGCTTTTGTCCTTGAAAAAGAAGATGCCGTATGAAAAACCGCCAAAGTAGCTCTTCCCGAGTTCAAAATAGACGCTGCCGCAAAACCGTTTCGGACGATGTCCGGTCACGATCATTACCAGAGCGATAACGGCACCCGCTATATTTGACAAAATCCCCCAGGTAAAGGACAGAAAATAATATAGTATCT
>SVDE01000038.1 GCA_015057955.1 Lachnospiraceae bacterium
TCCTTAAAGTCAGTGAAAAAAGCATCATCTTCACTTCCGGCGGTACTGAATCCAATAACATGGCGCTGATCGGAAGCGCAATGGCAAATGCTCGTAGGGGAAAACACATAATAACAACTTCAACCGAGCATGCCAGCGTGCTGGAGCCTCTTAAGTTTTTGGAAAAAGAAGGTTTCGAGGTAACATATCTCCCTGTCGATGAAAACGGCCATATTAGGCTTGAGGAGCTTGAAGCGGCCATAAGGCCGGATACGGTCCTTGTATCGACTATCTTTATAAACAATGAGATCGGCGCAGTCGCAGACGTCGCCGCAATAGGAAAGCTGATAAAGAAAAAAGATCCTGCGATCATCTATCATACTGATGCTGTCCAGGCATTCGGCAAAACAGAGATATACCCCGCCAAAATGAACATAGATCTGCTGAGCGTTTCGGGACATAAGCTCCACGGACCTAAAGGCATAGGTTTCCTATATGTGAACCCGGGCATAAAGATCCGGCCGCTGATACTGGGCGGAGGCCAGCAAAAGGGCATGAGGTCAGGCACCGACAATGTGCCAGGAGCCGCTGGACTGGCCAAAGCGGCATCCATTGCTTATGAAAACCTGAAGAGCAGCAATGCCCGCATGATCGCACTGAAGGACCGGATGACAGACGGTCTGACAGAACTGGGAAACAGACTGGATAAGGTCAGCATCAGAATAAATTCCAAAAAGGGCAGTGAGAGCGCTCCGCACATAGTCAGCTGCACGTTCTCCCCTGTAAAGAGTGAAGTCCTTCTGCATGCGCTTGAGAATAAGGGAATATATGTATCGAGCGGCTCTGCCTGCTCATCAAACAAACCGGGACTTTCCGGAACCCTTCAGGCTATAGGGCTCACTCCCAAGGAAGCAGACTGCACATTAAGGTTCAGCTTCTGCGATACGACTGAACAGGAAGAAATAGAATACACACTGAAAGCGCTGGAGGAACTCCTGCCGGTGCTCTCAAAGTTCACATCATACTGAAACAGCCTGAAAGGTGATCACAATGGAAAAGAAATACCTGATCAAATACTCTGAGATAGGGATAAAGGGAAAGAACAGGCACCTGTTTGAGGACATGCTTGTTAAGAACATAAAGGCAGCTCTGAGGCTGGTACTTACAGAGAGCTACTCTGTGCGCAAGAGCGACGGACGCATTTACGTCATCGGAGATGACTCTGAAAATGATGAGATCATTTCAGCAGTCACAAAAGTATTCGGAGTTGCAGGGATAGCTCCGCTCACACAGTATGAAAAATGCGGTATTGATGAGCTTAAGGAACATGTCATCAGGTACATAGAGGACAACTATGAGAACAGGGATTTCACGTTCAAGGTAAATGCAAGAAGGGCGGACAAGACATATCCGCTCACATCTGTAGATGTGAACGTGCTGGTCGGTGAAGCGGTGCTGAATGCATTCCCGGAGACTAAGGTGGATGTCCACGAACCGGAGGTCAGCATTTACATAGAGATCCGACCTGTAGATGTGAATATCTACTCAACCATTTATCCGGGACCCGGAGGCATGCCGGTAGGCTCATCCGGAAGGGCAATGCTGCTCCTTTCAGGCGGTATAGACAGTCCTGTTGCAGGATATCTTGTATCCAAACGCGGTGTCAGCGTTGACGCTGTTTATTTCCATGCACCGCCTTATACTTCTGAAAGGGCAAAGCAGAAAGTGGTGGATCTTGCGAAGATCATCTCAGCCTATACCGGACCGATCAGGCTGCATGTTGTAAACTTTACCGACATACAGATGAAGATATATGAAGTCTGTCCGCATGACGAGCTTACGATCATAATGAGAAGGTACATGATGAGGCTTGCGGAACATTTCGCGGCTGAACGGGGGTGTCTCGGACTCGTTACAGGTGAGAGCATAGGACAGGTTGCGAGCCAGACGATGCAGAGCATGCTGTGCACTAACGCGGTCTGCTCACTTCCCGTATACAGGCCTTTATGCGGGTTCGACAAGCTGGACATAGTTGATATCTCGGAGCGCATCGGCGCATATGAGACTTCCATCCTGCCTTTTGAAGACTGCTGCACGATCTTTGTCGCAAAGCATCCGGTGACCAAGCCCAGACTTGACCGGATAGAGAGGTCAGAGAAAAAACTGGAAGGCAAGATAGAAGAGTTATACAGACAGGCGATCGAAACGGTAGAGATCATAGAGATATGAGAGCGGCATTTCACACACTCGGCTGCAAGGTCAATTCATATGAGACCAGGGCAATATCGGAACAATTTGAAAATGCGGGCTATGAGATCGTTGATTTCACGGAGCCTTCAGATGTTTATGTGATCAATACCTGTTCTGTCACATCAATGGCCGAGCATAAATCCAGGCAGATGATACACAGAGCCAGAAGGCTGAATCCCGGCGCAGTGATAGTTGCCGCCGGCTGCTATGCGCAGAGAGCCGAAGGCGACATCAAAGACGACGGATCAGCTGATATCATAATAGGCAATAATAACAAGTCGCATATCATAGACGCGGTGGCTGAGCTGTTAAAGGAAAGACAGGGCAGTGAAGACGCACAGGGCAGGGAATATGTAGATGACCTCATGCAGTGCAGGGACTATGAATCGCAGATCATCACCGGATTCGGCGAAAACGTGCGTGCATATGTCAAGATACAGGACGGCTGCAACAGGTTCTGCTCATACTGCATTATCCCGTATATCCGCGGCAGATCCAGATGCAGGAAAGAGGAGGACATACTTTCCGAGATCAGGGGCCTGGCGGCAAACGGTTACAGGGAAATAGTCCTTACGGGCATAGACATAAGCATGTATGACGGCATGCCGTCTCTCATAGAAAAAACGGAAGCGGTAGATGGCATAGAAAGGATCCGGCTGGGTTCACTTGAAGCCGGAGTCATAACCGATGAATTCATAGAAACAGCGTCAAAAAGCCGGAAGCTGTGTCCGCATTTCCATCTTTCGCTCCAGAGCGGCTGCGCTGCAACGCTTAAAAGAATGAACAGGCATTATACCCCTTCGGAATATGCCGAAAAGGTAAGGCTTATAAGGGAAAAGATCAAAGAATGCGCCATAACTACGGACGTCATAGTAGGATTTCCGGGAGAAACAGATGAGGAATTTGAGGAAAGTCTCAGCTTTGTAAAACAGATGGGCTTTACCCAGACTCATGTCTTCAAGTATTCCAGACGCGCAGGCACAGTCGCTGACAGGATGCCTGACCAGGTTCCCGAAAAAGTAAAGAATGAAAGATCGGCCAGGCTCATCAAAGTGACGGATGAGATGAATCTGGGCGCAGCAGAGAGTTTTATCGGCAGGACGGTTCCTGTACTGATAGAGGAGAAAGAGAAAGCAGCAGACGGAGAGTGCCTGCAGTGCGGTTTTACACCGCAGTATATCAGGGCAGGAGTGGAAAGCGGCAGCGATCTCATAAACACGATCGTTATGCTGAAGGTATCCGGCATGGCTCAAACTGAAAACGGAAGAGTACTGACCGGAAAGATCGAGAAAAACTTGCAGTAAGCAGACATTTGTACTAAAATCTATAGCATGAGCGACGAATTGACTTTTACACAACATTATAGAATCCCTAAAGAGGAGATCCTTACCGTTGATAAGATCATCGAGAAGGTTTATGCTGCGCTTGCGGAGAAAGGTTACGATCCGGTAAACCAGATCGTCGGATACATCATGTCCGGAGACCCGACATACATTACCAGTTACAGAAACGCAAGAGGTCTTATCACCAAGGTGGAGAGAGACGAACTGATAGAAGAAGCGATCAGCTTTTATATCAACAACAAGCTTAAGAAATAAGGTGCATTCTATGAGGATTATGGGTCTTGACTACGGATCCAGGACGGTCGGAGTTGCTGTAACGGATGACCTTCTGCTCACAGCCCAGCCGTTAGAGACCATAAAGAGAGATTCAGAGAACAAGCTCAGGCGCACCCTTGCACGCATAGAAGAACTTATCAGGGAGATGGACGTGACCGGGATCGTGGTCGGACTCCCCCTGAACATGGATGACACTGAAGGAGAGAGGGCTGCAAAGACCCTCGCTTTTGCTGAAAAGCTGAAAAACCGTACAGGCCTGCCTGTTTATATGCAGGATGAGAGGCTCAGCACGATAGCGGCAAAGGAAACTCTCACAGAGATGGGAGTAAAGGGACGCGATCTGAAACAATACGTTGATAAGATTGCGGCAGCATACATATTAGAGGACTACTTAAATGGACGAGAGAAAGATAATATTCACAAATGATGACGGAGAAGAGGATGAGCTCTATGTCCTTGAAGAGACAAGGATCAACGGAGTAAACTATCTGCTCGTTTCAGATGAAGAAGACGACGGCAATAACGACCTTGACGTTTATGTCATGAAGGAAGTTGCTTCTGAAGGAGAAGAGTCCGTCTATGAGTTCGTTGAAGATGAGAAGGAGCTTGATTCCCTCGCTGATATCTTTGCGGAACTTCTCGGCGACGAGGAAGACATCGTCAAATAAACAGGACTTTTTTGCGCGCGTGTACGTGGTGCCGCGCGTTTTATTTAAACAGACACTTTTACATTCAGCAAACCAGGCAGAAACCTGGTTTGCTAAGTTCGTATGTTAAGAAAAGGAGGAACTAGTGGCAGAAACAAAGACTGCACGAAGACAGAGCACTAAAAACAGCTCCGGAAGAAAAACCAGGGCAAAAAAGAAAAAAGAAAAGATAAGCAAGGTCAGAGTGATATCGCTCGGCGGCCTTGACCATATCGGCATGAACATGACCCTCATCGAGTATGAGGACAGCATCATCATAGTTGACTGCGGCATGGCATTTGCCGACGATACCCTTCTGGGAATAGATCTTATAATCCCGGACATAACATATCTGAAACAGAACAAAAAGAAGATCAAGGCTCTGTTTGTGACTCATGGCCATGAAGATCACATAGGTGCAATCCCCTATATCTTAAATGAGGTCAACATGCCGATCTACGCGACCGGTCTTTCCATCGCATTGATCAAAAAGAAGCTGGAAGAGCGGAAGATGACTGACATTGCCAAGCTGAACACCATTGGCTACGGCGAGATCATCAAATGCGGAAAGATCAAGGTTGAATATGTAAGGACGAACCACAGCATATCAGATGCTGCCGCACTGGCGATCACCACTCCTGCGGGAGTCATATTCCATACCGGAGACTTTAAAGTCGACTATACACCGGTATATGGAGACGCGATCGACCTTTGGAGGTTTGCGGAACTCGGTAAAGCAGGGGTGCTCGCAGTGCTTTGCGATTCCACAAATGCGCTGCGGGAAGGGTTCACCATGTCCGAGAAGACTGTCGGTGAGACTTTTGACAACATATTTGCGGAAAATTCAAAGCACAGGCTGATAATAGCGACATTTGCTTCAAATGTCGACCGTGTGCAGCAGGCTATCAACTCCGCCCATAAGTACAAGAGAAAGGTCGTCCTCGAAGGGCGCTCGATGCTGAACATAATCGAGACCGCAGCCGAGCTGGGATATATCACTGTCCCGAAGAATACAATTATCTCAGTAGATGAGATGAACCAGTATCCGGACAGCAGGATAGTCATTATCTCAACCGGAAGCCAGGGAGAGCCGATGGCTGCGCTCTCCAGGATCGCTGCTAACACTCATAAGAAGATCAGCATCAAAACCGGTGATGTGATCGTATTTTCATCCCACCCGATCCCCGGAAATGAGAAGGCGGTCACAAATGTCATGAACGAGCTTAGCCGTATGGGAGCTGACGTCATTTTCCAGCAGACACATGTTTCCGGACATGCCTGCCAGGAGGAGATCAAGCTGATATACGCGCTGCTGAAACCAAAGTACATTTTCCCCATCCATGGTGAATACCGTCACCGCCAGGGAAATGCAGCGATCGCATATGCAATGGGCTATAAGGAAAAGAATGTCCTCATGTGTGACATAGGCGATATCATTGAAATGGACTCAAAGGGGTGGAAGGTAGTTGACCATGTGCAGGCCGGAGGCATATATGTTGACAACTCCGGAGTGGCTGATGTCGGAAGGACCATACTTGACGACAGAAAAGACCTTTCAGAGAGGGGCGTGCTCATAATTACAGCATGCATAAGCAAATCCGGAGGTTATGTCGTATCGGGTCCCGAAGTATTTACCAGAGGCTGGGCGTACAGCGGGGACAGCGAAAAACTCATTGAAGATGTAAAGGAAATCGTATATAATTCATTGGAATCCTATCTGCAGGAAAACCGCTACAGCAGAGGGAAGATCAAGATGGTGATCGCAGACGCGGTCCGCAAATTCGTCCGCGGAAGGAATAACAACGCACCGATGGTGCTGCCGTTCATTCTTGAGACGGACTGATAAAAGGAGACATTTATGGCAAAAAGAGGCCAAAGCCTTAATTCCATAAAGTTAAAGGATTTCCCGGAAAACAAAGGCCTTGCCGATGATTTCTTTGACAGGGAATTTGAAGATGATAATCCGGATGAGGATACTGTCATCATAACCAGAGACGAGATCCCTGAGGACGAGGATGGCACTTCAGGCCTTACAGTACGGTCCCTTTCAAGTCTGTTCGATGAAGATGATGTCAGCGCAGGCAATACGACCATCATATCAAGGGAATTGCTTGATGAAGCCGGCAATCTGAAAGAAGATCAGCCTGCGGAAACCAAGGCAGACACAGCAGAAGAAGTAACAGAAGAAACAGAGGAAGAAAAGATGGCTCCCGCACCTAAAAAGGTGCAGCCCAGAAAGCCGAGCAGCGACCAGATAAGCCGCAATCCCAAACCGGCAGAGCAGTTCAAGGAGAAGAAACCTCCTAAGATGCCAAAGGTAAAGGATTTCGGTAAGAAGAAGCATTCAGCTGCCTACAGGATCATCAAGTTCTGTATTTTCCTTCTTATATGGATCGCTGTTGCATTTGCCTGCTACCAGGGTTATAAGTTCGGATACAAGGTGCTGAACGATCAGCCAATGGATTCTGCTGACGCAAGCAAGATACAGATAACGGTCACCGGTAATGAGACTGACGAAGAGATGGGAGAGATCCTTCTGCAGAACAAGCTCATCGATGACGTGGGAATTTATAAATGGCGCTGCCTGCTCTATAAATCGGAGTATATCCCCGGAACTTTCAAGCTCAGCCGCTCATATAATACAGAGAAGATCCTGAACATACTGGCCGGATATAATTACTCCGAGGGTACAATGGAGGACGAGAGTACATCAGAGACTGCCGCAGCGGAACAGGCACCGGAAGAGACTGCGGTCAGTGAAGCCGAAACCACTGAAGCCCAAAACGCTGATAACGGAGAAGCCGTTGAGGTCTACGAAGAAGGCGGAGACTACGAAGAAGATGTAGACTACGAAGAAGGCGGAGACTACGAAGAGGACGTGAATTACGAAGAAGGCGGAGACGGTGAAGACGCCGGAGAAGGCGAAGAAGGCGGAGAGGAAAACAACAACTGACAGTCGTAAGAAGTCAATGTAAAAAAGGGCGCCGCACTTAAGAGTGCGGCAGCCCTAATATTTTTTTATGATAGTAGATCAGAATATCACAACATATATTCATTCGCTTGAACGGGAGCCGGATCCTGACCTGGAAAGCTTGAGACTTCAGGCAGAGGCCGACGGTGTTCCGGTGATCAGGAGAGAGACTGAGAGTTTCATCAAAGTCCTTCTTGGGATCCTGAACCCCGGAAGCATCCTTGAGATAGGCACCGCGATCGGATATTCAGCCATTTTCATGGCAAGGAATACCAGTGAAGGCTGCCATATAACAACGGTAGAAAACTATGAGGAGCGGATAGCTGCAGCGGAGAACAATATCAGTAAATTCGGCATGAAAGAGCGCATAACGCTAATAGGCAAAGATGCACAGGAAGTGCTTCCGGCGCTTGACGGCACATATGACCTGATATTTCTTGATGCGGCTAAAGGACAGTATATCACTTTCCTTCCGGACATCCTGAGGCTTCTTCCAAGAGGCGGGATCCTCCTTGCTGACAACGTACTTCAGGATGGAGAGCTGGTTAGATCCAGATACACAACCCCAAGACGCCAAAGGACGATACACGACAGGATGAGGGAATTCATCTGGGAGATCAAACATTCAGATGAACTGGAGACAACTCTTCTCACAGTGGGAGACGGACTGACATTAAGCGTAAGAAAGTAAGACAGAGAGGATAATATGGAAACTACTAAGAAACCCGAACTGCTCATGCCGGCCGGATCACTGCCTGTTCTTAAGGTGGCAGTCATGTACGGAGCAGACGCGGTATATATTGGCGGTGAGGCTTTTTCCCTGCGGGCAAAGGCTCACAATTTCTCGATAGAAGACATGAGAGAGGGCATAGAGTTTGCGCATGAGAGAGGCGTTAAAGTCTATGTGACTGCAAATATCCTTGCCCATAATGAAGACCTTGAAGCTGCCAGAGAGTATTTCATGCAGCTTAAAGGTCTTGGCGTTGATGCACTCATCATATCAGATCCGGGCATTTTCCGGGTCGCCAGAGAAGTGCTCCCGGAAGTTGATGTCCACATCAGCACGCAGGCAAATAATACAAACTCCGGAACATATGCTTTCTGGCATGACATGGGGGCAAAAAGGGTAGTGAGCGCCAGAGAGCTGTCTCTTGATGAGATCGCGCAGATCAAGAAAAGCATCCCTGAAGGCATGGAGATCGAGACATTCATCCATGGCGCGATGTGCATCTCATATTCCGGCAGATGCCTGCTGAGTGCGTTCCTTACCGGAAGGAGCGCCAATATGGGAGAGTGTACTCATCCATGCAGGTGGAAATATGCCCTTATGGAAGAAAGCCGCCCGGGACAGTACATGCCGGTCATGGAAAATGACCGCGGGACATATATCTTCAATTCTAAAGATCTGTGCATGATAGAGCATATCCCTGAGATGATCGGAGCAGGGATCGACAGCTTTAAGGTGGAAGGGCGCATGAAAAGCGCGCTTTATGTCGCCAGCGTCTGCCGTACCTACCGCATGGCGATAGACGACTGCCTGGAAGATCCTGAAAAATACAGGAGCCGCCTTAGCTTTTACAAGGATGAGATATCCAAATGCACATACAGGGAATATACTACCGGCTTTTTCTTCGGAAAGCCGGATGAAAGTGCCCAGATCTATGATTCCAATACCTATGTAAAAGAATGGGTGTATCTCGGCATGGCAAGCACAGATGTGAAGGTATTAGGCGGAAAGACCTGTTACGGTTTCATCCAGAAGAACAAATTCTCTGTAGGCGACCGGGTTGAGATAATGAAACCCTCAGGTGAAAATATACAGGCCGAGGTACTGGGCATGTGGGATGAGGATGGAAATGAGATAGATGCCTGCCCTCATTCGAAACAGCATTTCTATGCCGATCTTGGAACTGAACTTGAAAGCTTTGACATAATAAGGTGCAACAGGACATGAGGATCAACCACCGGTCTGACATAATAATACTCGTCATAACATTTTTCTTTTGGGGTAGCGTATATGCTGCCTCAAAGTTCGTATACCCGTTTATCCCGCCATTGACAGTCGTTATGTTCAGGAGCAGCCTGTCAGCGGTCCTTTTCGGATTGCTGCTCCTTAAGCAGGGCGGTTTTAAGCGGGAAAAAAGGCACCTGCCTGAAAAAAAACATATCTGGGTATTCGTCCTGACCGGATTTATGATGTATGCTTCGGCAGTCAGCCTGACTAACGTGGCGACCAGATTCCTCGGGGCTTCGATGTCAGCACTCCTTAACTGCCTGAATCCCATATTCATCTCATTTTTTGCAATGCTGATGCTGAAAGAAAAACTGAATGCGAGGATCATTTCCGGTATCATCATTTCACTTATAGGTGTGATAGTCGTGCTGGGTGTCAGCTTCAAAGGCGTGAGCCTGCCGGGTGTGGCTTTCTCACTTACCGCGGTGCTGCTCTGGAGCATAGCCAGCGTTATCATAAGAAAATTGTCAGGTATTTATACGCCTGTTGAAATATCTTTTTATGTGAGTCTGTGTGCGATCCCGTTCAACATTTTCTATTCGTTTTTAGAACTGAGAACAGCTTCCGTTAAGTTTACTCCCTTAGCCATTGCTGTCATGCTGTATATCGTGGTATGCGGGGGCTTTATCCCCAGTTACCTTTGGAACAGGAGCCTTTCACGCAATCCCGCCAGCATATGCTCAATGTTCTACCCGGTGCAGCCCATGGCGGCAACCCTGCTGGGTGTTATCATCTTGGGGGAGAAACTTACCTGGAACTTTTTTGCAGGCGCGGCGGTTATTTTCGCCGGAGTCCTGTTAGGCCTCAGCAGCGGGAAAAGAACCGGTTGAAAAAGCGTTCTTGATTTTATGGACAAAACACATTATCATTGTTGCAATGGTTTTGCATCCCAGGATGTGATCAAATACATAAAAGGTGGTTATACCAATGAGTCAGGAAAAAGTAGATAAGTACAAAGAAGAGAAGAAAAACAGGAAACAGACAGTCAAAAAAGAAAAAGTGAGAAAGACGATCATTACCGTGGTCTGCATCGTTCTCATAGCTGCGCTGGTGCTTTTTATCCTTTTCTCAGCGATAAACGGGATCATAGGTTAACTGATAACTATAGATTGCAAGGCGCCGTGGACATCCATGGCGCTTTCTGTGTTTTTAAATGAAACTGGCAGGAAAGATCTGGAGAATAATATATCCCGAGTTTTTGTTGTTCGGAACATATTTCGCAGTATACATCGTCGCGATTTTCAGCTACGGTTCCTTTTTCAGCGCGAAATACCCGGACCTTGAAAGCTTTATGGCAGCTGCCGGAGACATAGTCAGCATTACATCTCTTCTGATCGGCGGACTGGTCGTATATTATTTTTACAGAAAGGACTATCCGGTTGAATTCAGGACACTGACCGGCAGTCCTAAATACATCATTGCCCTGATCATCCTTGCGGTATTATTAAGCCACGGGCTCAACATATTGGTATCACTCGTGAATTATTCCGGATTCCTGGGGACATACAGCCAGGGCGTGCAGAGCACAGCTGCAGCTGCGGTGATAATAACTGTTATCAAGACAGTGATCCTTGCGCCTATAGCAGAGGAACTGACATTCAGAGGCCTCATTTTCAGAAGGATGGAAGCTTATACTTCGTTCTGGCCCGCTGCTCTCGTAAGCTCCGCCTTATTTGCCCTTTATCACATGAACCTGCTCCAGGGGATATACGCATTTATTTATGGCATCGTGCTGTGCCTGATCTACAGAAAGTTCAGGAACATACTGGCACCGCTGATCATGCATGCGGCGGCAAATGCATTTACTCTTGTTTTTACATACCTGAAGCTCGATTATCCGAGCATCCCCGTATACATTGCAGTTATGCTTGCTGCGCTTGGGATCTCAGCCGTTATGTACTTGTGGATATACAAAAGCACTGCCGAAAAATGATTTTCACTTGTTTATAAAAAATGATTGTGCTAAACTATTTTGCAGTGATTCTTTTGAAAAACACCACTAATACACATTTAGGAGGAACAGACCAATGGCACTTTACAAGGTTATGAAAGGCGCTGACGCATGGGAATATGAAGGAAAAGGTCATTACACATGCAAGGCAACAAGACTTCACACATTTGATGATTTCGAAGGCGGAAAGCTCACAATGGGACTTACCCATTTCTTCCCTCATGGCGGAGCTTATGTCCGTGAGACAAACTTCGAGATGATCTATTATGTAAAGAAAGGCAACCTTACCATCATCACAGCTGATACTGAAGATGGTGAGCAGACAAGACATCACCTCGTTGAGGGTGACTCAATCCGTTTCATGCCCGGCGCTTGCCGCGGTATCGACAATGAGTCTGACACAGAGGTTGTTCAGATGCTTGTTGTTATGATCGTTGAGCCTAAATAATCATAACGATATCTTATCATATATGAAAAATGCGCCTCCGGATTTCCGGAGGCGTTTTTTATCGGATCTTTTATTTCTTTCTTTCTTCTATCTGAATGCTTCCGCCGTTCTCTAAAGTCTTGCCCTCGAGTAGGAGAAGCTTTTCAGCCATCAGCCTCGCAAAACCGCCTACAACGGCAGACGTCATGATCAGCTCGCTGGCCTGATCAGTGGCTATGACGGAATTTACTTTATGGTCAAGTATCCCGCCTGCGGCGAGCCGTACCTGCTGAATAAAATACCTGACGGCTATCTGATGCTGCTTGACATATGAATCATAAGTCTCCTTGAGTTTTGCATCTGCAATGTCCACAGGTATCATGGTCTGTATCGTAGGAATGCTGAGGCTCTGCTTAAGGGAACAGATCATGATGAGAAAAACTATGTGTTTTCTGTAGTATTTCTTTTCCTCCGGTTCGGGCATGATCTTCTTACGGACATAATTATTGACCATGGCCGGAGTGATCAGTTCCTCACCTTTAAGTTCGGGAGGAAGATAATCCAGATACTCCTTTATCATTGAAGTCAGCTGCTTCATGTAAAGACCGATGTTGGGAATGTCTTCCCAGGCAGGCAGCCTGTAGCTGTCCATATATTTTTCCCAGCGTCTTAACTTGCCGGCGATCAGGGATTTGTCGTAGTACATGATGAAACCTCCTCAAAAAGTTATGGATCCTGAAAAACTTTCGGATTATCTGATCTATTGGATTATATCATTATGCATTATTGAAAGATACACGTTTTTTTCACGACTTCCATTCTTGACATAATCTGTTGAACAACCTATACTAATCCTCGAGATTAGATTGTTTCCTGAGAAGGGAACCCATTAATAAACGGAGGTTATTTATTATGAGCAACATTTTTGATCTGGTAGCAGAAGTCATCGCTGAAAGAAACGAGTGCGAGATCGGCGACATCAAGCCTGAAATGACATTTGAAGAACTCAACATCGATTCACTTGACACAGTCGATCTTCTCATGCAGCTGGAAGACAAGATCGGTGCAGAGATCGAACTTGATGAGGAAGTCAAGACAGTTGGCGAACTTGTTGATTTCATCGAGCGCAAGACTGCATGATCTTTTAGCGGTCATCAATTAAAACACAAAGGACAAAAAAATGATCAAAACTGAAATATGCGACATGCTGGGTATTAAATACCCGTTATTCCAGGGCGGAATGGCATGGATCGCGGACGGTAAACTGGCTGCTGCTGTATCGGAAGGCGGAGGCCTGGGTATCGTTGCGGCAGGAAATGCTCCCGCTAGTTATGTAAAAGAACAGATACAGATCGCCAAATCGCTGACAGATAAGCCTTTTGGCGTAAACATCATGCTGCAGAGTCCTTTCTGCGATGAAGTGGCTCAGGTAGTGGCGGATGAAAAAGTCGCTGTTGTTACCACGGGAGCAGGAAATCCTTCAAAGTACATGCAGATGTGGAAAGACGCTGGGATCAAGGTCATCCCCGTAGTTGCGTCTGTAGCAATGGCAAAACTCATGACCAGGCTTGGCGCATCTGCTCTTATCGCTGAAGGCGGAGAGAGCGGAGGACATGTGGGAGAACTCACGACAATGGTCCTTGTCCCGCTGGTAGTTGATGCTACTGATCTTCCCGTAATTGCTGCAGGCGGCATCGCCGAAGGCAGGGCAGTGGCAGCTGCATTTGCACTCGGAGCACAGGGCGTGCAGCTCGGAACCAGGTTCCTCAGCGCATATGAGTGCAATATCCACCCTGAGTATAAAAAGAAAGTACTGAAGGCAAATGATCTCTCAACAATGGTAACAGGCAAGAAGCTTGGCCATCCGGTAAGAAGCCTCAGGACCAATTTCTCCCGTGAATATGCCAAGGCTGAGTTTGGCAACATGCCTGATGATGAGCTTGAAGCGCTCGGAACCGGCACACTCCGTCTTGCTGTACAGGAGGGAGATTCCGAAAGAGGATGCTTCCTTTGCGGACAGGTGGCTGCAAGAGTCAATAAAGAACAGCCCGCGGCCGAGATCATCAAGGAGATCATGGAAGAGGCCGAACCTGCAATGAAGGGAGTCGCCAAGTGGGTAAAATAGCATTTGTATTTGCCGGTCAGGGAGCCCAGGCTCCCGGTATGGGCAAAGCTCTGTATGATAGCTTTGAAGCTGCGAGGGAAGTATTTGACCGTGTTGACGGGATCAGACCCGGAACTTCGGCCCAGTGCTTTTCAGGAACGGAAGAAGAACTTAAGAACACGGCTAATACACAGCCGTGCATGTTTGCTGTCGAGCTGGCAGCAGCAGCTGTACTTGACAGTTTAGGGATCAAGGCGGACATGACAGCCGGTTTTTCACTCGGAGAACTGTCTGCCCTTACTTATGCTGGCGCAATGGACCTGGAAACAGGCACAAGGCTCGTTATGAAGAGAGGTGCGCTGATGCAGGAGGCAGCCGGGATGCATGATACATCCATGGCGGCTGTAGTCAAGCTTTCAAACGAGGAAGTGGAAAGGATATGCGCACAATTTGATCAGGTATATCCGGTCAACTTCAACTGCCCCGGACAGGTTGCCTGCTCCGGTGCCGCATCAGAGATGGGAGCTTTTGGAGAGGCCGTAAAGGCAGCAGGCGGCAAGGCGCTGCCTGTCAAGGTAAGCGGCGCATTCCACAGCCCGTTCATGGATGAGGCAGCAGCTCAGTTCGCAGAGCTCATAAGCACAGTGGACTTTAAGGAGCCTCAGATCCCGGTATATTCAAACTGCACAGCTTCTGTCTATGGCAGCGATGTGGCAGAGGTCCTTAAACAGCAGATCAACAATCCGGTAAGATGGGAGACCATCATAAGGAAGATGATCGAAGAAGGCGTTGACACATTTATCGAAGTAGGACCCGGAAAGACTCTGAGCGGATTCATAAAGAGAACAGATCCTTCAGTCAGATCATTCACGTGCGCTACTGAAGAAAATGTAAATGCGATCATAGCGGAGGTAAAGGGATGCTGAAAGGTCAGGTAGCAATAGTGACCGGTGCCTCAAGAGGCATAGGAGCAGCGATAGCTAAAAAGCTTGCTTCAATGGGAGCTGATATCGCAGTCATCTTCGCCGGAAATGAGGAAGCGGCAAATGCGGTATGCCGGCTTCTGGTATCCGAATATGGTGTCAGGGCAAAAGCATACAAGTGCGATGTTGCGGATTTTGAAGCCTGCAAGGAGACTGTTGCACAGATAAAGGCAGATTTCGGCACTGTGAACATATTGATAAATAACGCAGGCATTACCAGAGACGGGCTTATCGCCATGATGAAGGAGGATGCTTTTGACAGCGTCATCGCGGCGAATCTCAAAGGAACATTTAACATGATCCGCCAGTGTACAGGCATATTTGTCCGCAACAGAGCAGGAAGGATAGTCAACATAAGTTCTGTTTCAGGCATGATCGGCAATGCCGGACAGGCCAATTACAGCGCGTCTAAAGCAGGCATCATAGGACTTACAAAGTCAGTGGCAAGGGAGCTTGCTTCAAGGAATATCACATGCAATGCAGTGGCTCCGGGATTTGTAGAAACCGACATGACTAAGGATATCGGTCCCGCAGGCGAAGAACTTAAAAAGTCCATCCCTCTTGGAAGGCTTGGAAAGCCTGAGGACATCGCTGACGCGGTAGCATTTCTTGTTACTGCAGACTACATCACCGGTGAGGTGCTCAAGGTAGATGGCGGCATCGCCATGTAAAGCTTAAATAAACGTAACAGAAGGAAACATCATGAAAGAAGATAATATCAGGAAATACGCTGAATTGATGAAAGAGCTCTCCCTTACAGGAATGGAGATCACTGAAGACGGAACTACAGTCCGCTTAGAGCGCATGCCTGTTCCGGAAGCGGTACGTACTGTAAGTGTTGCGGCTGAACCTGTGGCTGAAGCCCCTAAAGCACAGCCGCAAAGCGGCGCAGCGGTCACATCACCCATGGTCGGCATCTTCTATGCGGCTCCCGCTGAAAATGCCGAGCCTTATGTAAAGGCGGGCGACAGCGTAAAGAAAGGTGATGTTCTGTGCATCATAGAAGCCATGAAGCTCATGAATGAGATCACAGCCGATTCTGACGGAGTCATTTCAGAGGTCTGCGTGAAGAACGGACAGGTAGTAGATTTCGGAACCGTACTGTTCCGCATCGGATGATATTTGGAGAATATAATGAATCAGGAAGAAATCAAAAAGATCCTTCCTCACAGGGACAACATGCTGCTCCTTGATGAGGTGACCGAAGAAGACGGAACCGCGCACGGCATATTCAACATAAAACCGGATGCCTGGTTCCTTAAAGGACATTTCCCGGGCGCCCCGATAGTTCCGGGAGTGATACTTTGCGAGATACTTGCCCAGAGTACTTGTGTTCTTCTTGCAGAACAGATGACTGACGGCAAGATGCCCATGTATACAGGCCTTAATAATGTCAAGTTCAGGTCACCGGTCAGACCCGGGGACAGATTTGAAACTAAGTGCCGCATCACAAGGAGCAAGGGACCTTTCTTTTTTGGTGAAGGAGAGGGATATGTGGACGGCAGGCTCTGCATAAAGGCTGAGTTTTCGTTCGCGATAACTGAAAATAAACTGTAAACGGAGATAGAGTAATGTTTTCAAAGATCCTGATAGCAAACAGGGGAGAGATCGCCGTTAGAATAATACGTGCATGCAAGGAAATGGGCATAGCTTCTGTTGCGGTATATTCAGAGGCCGACAGGGATGCCCTGCATGTCATGCTCGCTGATGAGAGCATATGCATCGGGCCGAGCCAGGCGTCAGAGAGCTACCTGAATGAAGACAGGATAATAAGCGCGGCTCTCGTAACAGGCGCGCAGGCTATCCATCCGGGATACGGATTTCTGTCTGAGAATGCCCATTTCGCGGTCAAATGCCGCAAGAACGGTATCGTATTCATAGGACCGGATCCAAAATGCATGGAGGAGATAAGCGATAAGACCACCATCAAGAAGATGATGGAAAAGACAAACCTCAATCCGATCCCCGGAACAGAGGCGCTCTGGACACTTGAGGAAGCATTTGAGGCAGCAGAAAAAATAGGATATCCCGTCATGCTGAAGGCCTGCTCAGGCGGAGGCGGAAGAGGTATCCGCATGGTGCCCGGCCCTGAAAAGCTGGAGAGCGAATACAGGATAGCTGTATCGGAGGCTGAAGCCGCGTTCGGTGACAGCAGCCTTTACATGGAAAAGTTCATATATCCTGCAAGACATATAGAAGTACAGATACTTGCTGACGAGGCAGGACATGTTGTAAGTCTCGGTGAGAGGGACTGTTCGGTACAGAGAAGACACCAGAAACTGATCGAGGAGACCCCGTCTCCGGGTGTAAGTCCCGCAGCAAGGGCTAAGCTGATGGTAGACGTGGCTGAAGCTGTCAGGACCATCGGTTATGTAGGTGTTGGAACACTGGAATTCCTCATGGACCGGGATGGCAATTTCTGGTTCATGGAGATGAACGTAAGGCTGCAGGTAGAGCATTGCGTCACAGAGATGCTCACAAGGATCGACATGGTCAAATGGCAGATACGCGCGGCCGCAGGAGTTCCTCTTAAATTTACCCAGAGGGACATAAACCTTAATGCAGGTACATCGATCGAGTGCCGCATAAATGCGCTCTCAACAGGCAAGATAGATGTGCTCCATCATCCTGGCGGACCTTATGTAAGGTTTGACAGCTGGCTCATGCACGACACTGTCATAAGCCCGTATTACGACTCACTGCTCGGTAAAGTCATAGTATTTGCCGGCACAAGAGAGGAAGCAGTAAGAAAGATGAAGACCGCCTTGTGTGAACTGGTCATCACAGGCGTTAAGACTAACATAGAAGAACAGCTGAAGATCGTTTCAGATCCCAGGTTCATGTCCGGGGAATATGATCTGACGCTTATGGAAGGTAAGTAGATATGGCATTTCTGAATTTCATATTTCAGCCTAAGAACGAACTTGAGGACGGGGGCAGGGAAGCCGGCCTTCCGGGTGTCCAGACGGAAGAACCTGAGGAGACTGAGATAACATGCCCGAACTGCCATAAATCGTTTCCCGCAAGCAGGATCGATTCCAACATGCATGTATGCCAGTGCGGATACCATTTCAGGATAAACGGCCGTACGAGGATAAGTTACATTGCCGATGAAGGCTCGTTTAACGAGCTTTTTGCAGACGTAAGGTCAAAGGATCCGATACAGTTCCCGGGATATGAAAAGAAACTTGAAGCCACAAGGGCTGCCAGCGGCTGCGAAGAAGCAGTGATCACGGGAACCGCTAAGATAAACGGAAATGACTGCTGTGTCTTTGTAATGGAACCGTTCTTCATGATGGGAAGCATGGGAACCGCTGTAGGCGAGAAAATCACAAGTATTTTTGAATATGCCACCGAACACAGGCTTCCTGTTATTGGTTTTACCGTATCAGGAGGAGCCAGGATGCAGGAAGGCCTGGTTTCATTGATGCAGATGGCAAAATGCAGCGGCGCAGTCAAGAGACATTCAGACGCAGGTCTTTTATATGTTACGGTACTGACAGATCCGACTACAGGAGGCGTTACAGCAAGTTTCGCAATGGAAGGTGACATCATACTTGCAGAGCCCGGTGCGACGGTTGGATTTGCCGGCGCCAGGGTAATCGAGCAGACTACCAGAAAGGTGCTTCCAAAAGGATTCCAGACAGCCGAATTCCTCATGGAGCACGGATTTGTTGATAACATAGCACCCCGCCGGGGACAGAAGAAGATCCTTCAGAAGATTCTTGAGATGCACAGGGAGGAGGACAGAGCATGAGCATTGCTTATGAAAAAGTACAAATAGCAAGAGGAAACAAACGTCCCACTTCCGCTGATTATATTTCACACATTTTCACAGATTTCATAGAACTGCACGGCGACAGACGTTTTGCTGATGACACTGCCATAGTAGGAGGCATCGCAAGACTATCCGGAATGCCTGTAACAGTTATAGGCATAGAAAAGGGCCGCAATACAAAAGAGCGCATGCAGCACGCCTTCGGAGCCCCGAACCCTGAAGGCTACAGAAAGGCGCTCCGTCTCATGAAACAGGCGGAAAAATTTAAAAGACCTGTGATATGCCTTGTAGATACATCCGGTGCGTACTGCGGCATAGGCGCGGAAGAGAGAGGACAGGGACTTGCCATCGCTGAGAACCTGATGGAGATGATGACGCTTAAAACCCCTGTTATTTCCATAGTAATCGGAGAAGGCGGATCCGGAGGTGCTCTGGCACTTGCCGTTGCCGACGAAGTATGGATGCTTGAGAACTCCATTTATTCTGTCATCTCGCCCGAAGGATGCGCGAGCATTCTCTGGAAGGATTCCGCAAAGGCGCCTGCAGCAGCAGACTGTCTTAAGCTGACTGCCCAGGATTCTCTCGAGAATCACCTCATAGAGAGGATAATTCCCGAAGATGACATTGAAAACGGGGATTTCTTCTTCCTTGAGATAAAGAAGATGCTTGAAGAAAAATTTGAAGAACTTAAAAAAATACCGGTCGATGAACTCCTTGAGAACAGATATCAAAGATTCAGAAGGATCGGAGCATAAAAGGAGAACCTTAATGAGAAGAGTCGTAGTTACCGGAATGGGCGTTATCAGCCCGGTAGGAAATGATGTAAAGACTTTCTGGGAAAACTTAAAGAACGGCAAATGCGGTATAGGCCCCATTACTAAGTTTGACACTGAAAATTATAAGGTCAAGGTCGCTGCCGAAGTCAGGGATTTCGAACCCAGGGATTACATGGAAAAACTCGATGTCCTTCACAGCGACATCTATACCCAGTTCGCGATCGGAGCAGCCACCCAGGCGGTTGAAGAGAGTGGCATCATAGGTACCGTTCCCGATGAGCGCATAGGTGTTTACATCGGTACAGGCATAGGCGGCATTGACACATTCATGACTGAACATGCCAAACTCATGGAGAAAGGTCCCAGAAGGGTTTCTCCCTATTTCATTCCCATGATGATAGCCAATATGGCTTCGGGAATGATCGCAATGCGTTACAGCTGCAAAGGTCCTGCACTCCCGGCGGTTTCAGCCTGCGCTTCCGGTTCAAATGCCATAGGCGAGGCAATGCGTCTTATCCGCCACGGATACATGGATGCCATGATAACAGGCGGCGCTGAGGCAACCGTTAACGCGCTCGCCGCAGCCGGATTCCAGACAATGCAGGCTCTTTCCCTTTCAGAAGACCCGCTTGCTGCTTCACTTCCGTTCGATGCCCGCAGAGGCGGATTTGTCATGGGCGAAGGTGCAGGAGTGCTCGTCCTTGAAGAATATGAGCATGCTAAAGCAAGGGGAGCCCATATTTACGCAGAGCTCTCAGGCTACGGTTCAACATGTGACGCTTATCACATGACAGCTCCTCATCCGGAGGCGGAAGGCGGAGCACGCGCGATAAAGGACGCATGGGATGAGACGGGAGTTGATACAGATAAGAT
>SVDE01000160.1 GCA_015057955.1 Lachnospiraceae bacterium
TGAGCTGCTCGGCAGAGATGTTTTCCAAGAAGCTGACATGAGAGGAGCGACTGAGTCCTTTGTAAAACACAGCTATCTGGTCAAGGATCCGGATGACATCCCCAGAGTTTTCAAGGAAGCCTTCTATATTGCTTCTACCGGAAGAAAGGGACCGGTCCTCATTGACGTGCCCATTGATGTTCAGAACCACCATCTCTCAAAGCAGTTTGAGTATCCCGAAAGTGTGACCATGCGCGGATACAAGCCTGAGATAAAGGTGAACATGGGACAGATCGGCAAGGTTGTTGCCGCACTCAATCAGGCTAAGAAGCCTCTTGTCTGCGCAGGCGGCGGAGTCATCCTCGGCGATGGCGAAGAAGTCCTCCAGAACTTCTGTGAGAAATTCAACATTCCTCTCGTACACACGATGATGGGAATGGGCGTCATGCCCAAAAAGCATCCGCTCTATTTCGGCATGCTCGGAAACAACGGAAAGCCTTATGCAAATACCGCGGTCAGAAGGTCTGACCTGGTCATCGTTGTCGGTGCCCGTCTTGCAGACAGGGCTATCCCCAAGCCGGAGAACCTTGCCCGCCGTGTGGCAGTTATCCATATAGATATAGATACCGCCGAGATTGGCAAGAACTTAGGACCTACCATTCCTCTTGTAGGCGATGTGAAGGACATATTCAACTGCCTTCTTGAACAGGACATAAATCCGGCAGATAAGAGCTGGATCGACGAGCTTGAAGAGGTCAAGCATACAACTGTCGATACCCGTATCTTCAGTGACAGATTTGTCAATCCCAACATACTGGTCCAGAAGCTCTCCGAGAAAATGGATGACAACGCAATCTATGTCGCGGACGTCGGCCAGAACCAGCTCTGGAGCGCTGACAACTATGTGATGAAAGAAGGCCGCTTCATGACGACAGGCGGAATGGGAACCATGGGCTACTCCATTCCGGCCGCAATGGGCGCGAAGGTATTTGCCCCCGACAGGCAGACTGTTGCGGTATGCGGCGACGGTTCTTTCCAGATGTCCATGAATGAGCTGGCCACACTTAAGGTCAATAACATCCCCATCAAGATACTCGTGCTCAGGAACCATTATCTGGGTCTCGTACGCGAGTACCAGTACAACACATACAATTCCCATTATGAGGGAGTCCAGTTATACGACTGGCCGCGCCACGACAAGCTGGCAGCCGCATACGAAATGCCGTACTTCTACTGCGATTCAGATGCTGATCTTGAGCAGAAGCTTGATGAATTCCTTGCCTGTGACGACGCCTGCCTCATGGTATGCGAAGTCGACAGTGAAGACAGGGTTAAGTAAAGGAGGAAATCACAGATGAAAGGTATCTTTTCCGTATTAGTCGAAAACAGAGACGGTGTGCTTTCCACCATCGCGGGCCTGTTTGCCCGCAGAGGCTTCAACATTGACAGCCTTGCCGTTGGCGTGACTGACAAACATGATGTTTCCAGCATGACCATCGTCTCCACCGGTGACCAGAGGACCATAGACCAGATTGAAAAACAGCTCAATAAAAAGGTTGACGTCATTAAGGTAAGAAGGCTCAGCGAAGCCAAGAGCGTCTGCCTTGAAATGATCCTTGTAAAGGTATCATACAGCGCCTCAACCCGATCCTCCGTGATTGAGCTCTGCCAGATGACAGGCGCGAAGATCATGAAAGCGGCTCCTAAGTATCTGCTGCTTGAGTATCATTCCGACCCGGAAAATGTCGAAGACTTCATCAAACTAGTCAAGACATTCGGCATCATCGATATCCAGCGGACAGGCGCGATAGCGATGGAAAAAGACTGACAGAGAATAACCTGGCGCCAGGGGGCGGTTTGCCCCCTAGCGCCATTATTTCAACGATTATTATGTCATAAACACGGCGTTAGGGGGCAGTTTTTGCCCCCTAGCGCCTTATTTTTCGCCGAAATCGCCCCCCTACGCCAGGTTTTTCTGCTTTTTATGACATAAACATAGCCGTTAGGGGGCACCCCGCCCCCTAACGGCTATAGTAAAACATCTTCTCAGCTTCTGGCCTTCGCGACAGCTTTGTGCCAGCCGTCAAGGCGTTCTTTCCTGCTCTCCTCATCGATATCAGGTTTAAAGCTCCTGTCTATCAGTTCGTTCTGCCTTATGTCATCTATGCCGTTCCAGAATCCCACAGCAAGTCCTGCAAGATAAGCGGCTCCGAGCGCTGTCGTCTCGACCAGCGCGGGGCGTTCAACCATAATGTTGCTGATATCCGCCTGTGTCTGCATGAGATAGTTGTTCTTGCAGGCTCCTCCATCTACCCTCAGTTTCCTGAGAAGAGTTCCCGAATCCTTCTTCATGGTATCCATGACATCCTCGACCTCATAGCAGATGGAATCCAGAGTTGCCCTTACTATATGGCATCCGTTAACCCCTCTTGTGATCCCTGTGATGACGCCCCTTGCGTACGGATCCCAGTAAGGGGCTCCAAGTCCTGTAAACGCCGGAACCACGTAGCAGCCGTGGGTGTCCGGAACCTTAAGTGCCATATCCTCAGACTGGCGTGCATCCTCAATGAGTCCGAGCTCGTCGCGCAGCCATTGTACCGCGGCTCCGCCTACAAATACCGATCCTTCCAGTGCATAGCTGGTCTTTCCGCCGATGTTCCATGCGATCGTCGTTACCAGGCCATTGTCTGAATAAACGGGTTTTTCTCCTGTGTTCATGAGAAGGAAGCAGCCTGTTCCGTAGGTGTTCTTGGCATCGCCTGTATCCACGCAGATGTGTCCGAACAGCGCAGCCTGCTGGTCGCCTGCCATTCCGGAGATCGGGATCTCATTGCTGAAGAACGAGGTTGAAGTCACTCCGTAAACTTCGCTGTTTGATCTGACCTCAGGCAGCATGGTCTCGGGGATATTTAAGAGTTCCAGTATCTCCCTGTCCCACTTGAGTGTATTTATGTTAAACAGCATTGTCCTGGACGCATTGGAATAATCTGTCACATGGACCTTGCCGCCGGTCAGGTTGTATACGAGCCATGTCTCGACAGTTCCGAAGAGCAGTTCTCCCCTCTCGGCCTTTTCCCTTGCACCGGAAACATTGTCTAGTATCCAGCAGATCTTAGTTGCAGAAAAGTATGGATCAAGGATCAGTCCGGTCTTCTGATGGATCATTTCCTTGTGCTCTTCCAGCCCCCTGCACATGTCAGCAGTACGTCTGCACTGCCATACAATGGCATTGTAAATGGGTTTGCCTGTCTTTTTATCCCAGACGATCGTTGTCTCTCGCTGGTTCGTGATGCCGATGGCGGCAATGTCAGCGGTATTTATACCCGCTTTGGCTACAGCCTCTACAGCGACACCTATCTGAGTCGACCAGATCTCATCCGGGTTATGCTCCACCCAGCCCGGCTGGGGGTAGATCTGGGTAAATTCCTTCTGAGCCATTGACACTATCGTGCCGTGCCTGTCAAAGACTATGCATCTGTTGCTTGTAGTGCCCGCATCGAGGGCTATCACATACTTACCTGCCATGTCATTCCTCGCTTATAAATTGTTTAAGTTCACCTGTCAGGGCTTTGGAGCATTCCGCCTTCACTTTTATCCCCTCGGCAGTGTATTCCTCACTTATTATATTTGCCTGCTCATGCAGCCTGTTCACAATATCGCCCCTTGAATACGGGATCATCAGATCCAGTGTCTTGTTGTCGGCATAGACCTTGGATGTGATCATCAGGATGAGCTCCGCCAGGCCTTCGCCCGTGCCGGCAGACATCCATATCTCGTCGTCCCTGACTCTCGGCAGCTGCCATTTCCTGTCTTCAAGAAGGTCGCATTTGTTCATCACATAGATCCTCGGGATCTTGTCTGCCTCAAGGCTTTTTAGAGTGTCCTCAGTCACTTTCCTGTGCTGCCTGTAGTACGGATCCGAAGCGTCAAGGACTATCAGTATGATGTCCGCGAATATCGCCTCTTCGAGTGTGGACCTGAATGCCTTTATGAGGCCATGGGGAAGGTTCTCTATGAATCCTACTGTATCAGAGAGCAGGAAATCCTTGTTCCCCTCCACAGTGATCCTTCTTATGGAAGTATCCAGAGTGGCAAAGAGCATGTCCTTTTCGAACACCATCTTATCCGCGTCCGCGTCATTCATAGATAGCAGGCGGTTCATGAGCGTGGATTTCCCCGCATTGGTGTATCCGACGAGCGCTGCTCTCGGAACCCCGCCTTTCATCCTGCCCGCGCGCTGGGTGTTTCTGGTCACCGTGATGCTGTCCAGTTCACGCCTAAGCTCCACAAGCCTCTGGTTTATCATACGTCTGTCCAGCTCTATCTGTGTCTCACCCTCACCTTTGTTGGCTCGGCTGCCACCGCCGCCTCCCTGACGGCCGAGGTGCTGCCACATGCCCGAAAGTCTAGGGAGCATATACTGCAGATATGCGGATTCGACCTGGAGCCTTGCCTCCCTGGTCTTTGCCCTTCTTGAAAATATCTCAAGTATGAGTGTAGTCCTGTCCCAGATAGGAACGTTCACGCAGTGCTGGAGGTTCTTCAGCTGTGCGGGGGAGAGGTTTCCTTCAAATATGCAGTACTCTGCCTCAAGTGCCTGCGCAAGGTCTGATAGTTCTTCCACCTTTCCCTTTCCAAGATATGTTCCTGCTTCCGGGTGCGGGAGCTTCTGTGTGAGGATGCCGACAACCTGCATGTCGCATGCCTCGATAAGGCTCTCCATCTCCTCCATGCTGTGCTCAAAATCAGCTGTTTCAGCGGTTTCGAGCCCGACAAGTATCACTTTTTTTAATTCTGTATTATTA
This sequence comes from Lachnospiraceae bacterium, assembly GCA_015057955.1. Taxonomy (GTDB): domain Bacteria; phylum Bacillota; class Clostridia; order Lachnospirales; family Lachnospiraceae; genus RGIG5612. Next base: position 4,785 of record SVDE01000160.1, read on the forward strand.
TCCGGCATCCTTATTTCCTTTCAACCGCGATAATATCATTTTTAAGCCCTAATAACAAGACAGCGAGGTTGTTTTTCCCCCCTGTCCATATTAAAATGAAAAGCACTGGGCATATGGAGGATCACATGGAATACTTCAGTTTTAAAAACATTGACAGCACAGGTATCGCCAGGGCGATCTACACCCCCAAGGGACTAGGGAACTGGTCCATAGGCGATCCGGGTGCTCTCGCCAATTTCACACTTCTGGGTAAAGAGTTCGGCATAAGCCCCGAAACCATGGTAAGGACTGACCAGAAGCACACTGCAGATGTAAGAGTGATAACAGCAGCCGAGGCTGGTGAGGGAGTCGTACGGCCGGTAACACGCATGGAATGTGACGGCATCATGACAGATGTGCCCGGCATCATGCTGTGCACGGTCGAGGCTGACTGTACTCCTGTCTATCTGCTGGACCCCGTGCGAAGAGCAGCTGCGATGATCCACAGCGGCTGGAGAGGCACAGCTTCCAAGATCACAGACAATGCGATCCGGATGATGGAAGAGACTTACGGAACTGACCCTGCTGACAT
>SVDE01000039.1 GCA_015057955.1 Lachnospiraceae bacterium
AGCCATGACAGACTTTGGCCCGCTCATCGCTAACCCCAAGTCACTTCTTCTCGGAGCTGCCGCTCAGCTCGGCATATTCCTTACATATCTGGGATGCCGTCTTACAGGCATGTTCACCAGCGCCGAGGCTTCTTCGGTTGGTATCATCGGCGGTGCCGACGGTCCTACAGCCATTTTCGTTACCGCTAAGATGGCGCCAGCCCTGCTTGGTCCGATCGCCGTTGCAGCATATTCATACATGGCGCTTGTCCCTGTCATCCAGCCGCCTATTATGAAGGCTCTGACAACCAACAAGGAACGCCAGATAGTCATGAGACCGCTGAGAGAAGTCAGCAAGAAAGAGAAGATCATCTTCCCCATAGTCGTAACCATATTTGTTGCGCTGCTCGTACCTTCCGCAGCACCTCTGGTGGCAAGCCTCATGTTCGGAAACCTCATGAAGGAATGCGGAGTTACTGACAGACTCAGTAAGACTGCCCAGAATGAACTGATGAACATAGTCACCATTTTCCTGGGACTGTCTGTCGGCGCAACAGCTACAGGCGCGACATTCCTGAACCCGAAGACCCTTCTGATACTGGCCATGGGCATAGTCGCATTCTCATTCGGAACAGCGGGCGGAGTCCTGCTTGCCAAGTTCATGAACCTCTTCCTGAAGGAGAAGATCAACCCGCTGATCGGTTCAGCCGGCGTTTCCGCAGTGCCGATGGCAGCGCGTGTCAGCCAGAAGGTCGGACAGCAGTACAACCCCGGCAATTTCCTGCTGATGCATGCAATGGGTCCGAATGTGGCCGGAGTCATAGGCTCGGCAATTGCAGCCGGAGTGCTCATTTCACTCTTCGGCTGATAGGAGGAACAAATGGAATTCTTATCAGATAAACCGTTATTGATAACAGATACTATACTTCGTGACGCGCACCAGTCACAGGCGGCGACACGAATGACCATAGAAGACATGCTGCCGGCACTTGAGCAGCTCGATGAAATAGGCTTTTACTCACTTGAGTGCTGGGGCGGAGCAACATTTGACTCATGCATGAGATTCCTGAACGAGGATCCGTGGGAGAGGCTCAGGACTATCCGCAAGCATGTTAAAAAGACAAAACTCCAGATGCTGTTCAGGGGACAGAACATCCTCGGATATAAGAACTACGCTGACGATGTTGTCGAGGAGTTCTGCGCAAAATCGATAGAGAACGGGATTGACATCATCAGGATATTCGATGCGCTGAATGATGTCCGCAACCTGCAGACAGCGATCGATGCCACAAATAAATATGGCGGACATGTCGAAGCAGCGCTGTCATATACCATTTCCCCGATCCACAACGAGAAATACTTCGTGGATCTGGCTGTTCAGCTTGAGCAGATGGGTGCTGACAGCATATGCATAAAGGACATGGCAAACCTGCTCCTTCCGATGGCTGCGTACTCACTTGTCAAGGCTCTGAAGGAAAAGGTCCGCGTCCCTATCCATCTTCATACGCACAACACCACAGGTACAGGCGACATGGTCAACCTGATGGCTGCATATGCCGGAGTTGACATCGTTGATACAGCCCTGTCTCCGATAGCAAACGGAACAAGCCAGCCGGCTACAGAATCACTCGTTGCCACACTTAAGGGCACGGCAAGGGATACAGGCCTTGATCTTAACAAAATGTCAGATGCGGCAGCTCATTTCAGGACTGTTGCAGCCCGCCTTGAAGAGAGCGGAGCCCTGAATTCCAAGGTGCTCAGGGTAGATACCAATACACTTATGTATCAGGTGCCGGGCGGAATGCTCTCAAACCTGATATCACAGCTTAAGGAAGCCAAGAAGGAAGACAAGTTCTATGACGTTCTTGCCGAGATACCGAAAGTAAGAAAAGATTTCGGATATCCTCCTCTTGTAACACCGTCTTCACAAATAGTGGGAACCCAGGCTGTAATGAACGTCATTCTTGGTGAAAGATATAAAGCATTTCCAAAAGAAAGCAAAGCCATGCTGCGCGGCGAATACGGAATGCTCCCCGGAGAAGTTAATGAGGAAGTGCGCAGGAAGGCCGGCATTGCTCCTGAAGAAGTGATCACATGCAGACCTGCAGACCTCCTGCCACCGGAACTTCCCAAGTACCGTGAAGAGTACAAGGATGTTGCAAAGAGTGAAGAAGACGTGCTTTCACTTGCGTTGTTTCCTCAGGTAGCACCTAAGTTCCTTGAATACAGGGACAGACCTGTACAGGAAGAAGTGCAGCCGGAGGCTGGAGATAAAGTCCGTGAACTCTATGTAGAGTACAAATTCTGAAGGTAAAGGCGGGATAACATGATAATTGATGATGATTACTGCCAGTATGACACTTTCAGGATCATAAATAAGGCAGATGCTGACGCGATAGCCGCATTCGGCCGTGACAGAGAGACCTTCACTGACGAGAAGTCCAGGGTGAAGGAACTTGAACTCTGGAAAAAGCGTGCAGAGGAGATGCGGGCTGTCACCCAGGAGACTGAGGAATCAGTCTATCAGCTAACCTATGCGGAGCGCATGGTTCAGTGCTGGACCATGGAAACAGAAGGAATGGCATAGGATCATGGAACATGAGATCGTAAAGAAAATGCCGGGGGAGGACCTTGGTGAGATCCTGACGCTCCGAAAAGAGATATTCGGGTACGGAGAAGATGATCTTGATGACTACGGGATAAACATCCTCCTTGAAGAAAACGGTGAAGGCGCCGCAATCGGCAGGATACTGCTTGATCCCGAAAACGACCGGCTGATAATTGACCAGATAGGAGTAGTGGAGAAACTCAGGCGCAGAGGACTGGGAACCGGAATGCTGAAACATCTGGAGGACATAGCGAGAGAAAGCAAGTCTGCTGAAGTCTGGGCAAAGGCAAAGAGCAACAAGGCAGCAGTTGCGCTCCTGTCAAAGCAGGGATTTGAAGAATACGATTATTTCTGGATGATCAAGGAATTATAAAGAAAAGAGACCGCACACTGGGGCTCTACTTGGAGAATGAAGGCTTTTCTAAAAAACGAATCAGCGTAGGACATAGTTCCTACGCTTTTTTGTGCTATAATTACAATATAGAAAAGGGGGCTTTTATGGGCCGTAAATCCAAGAAACAGAGAGCTATTGACCTGCTCAAAGAGCTGAACCAGAATGACCTTTTTGATGTCCAACGGTTTCTAAATTCATTTGAGCTAGGCTCTCCTAAAAATTCATATTCTAAGATAGAGCCGTTATTTGATAGATTATGCCCTAATTGCGGAAGTACTGAGCATATCAGGAAAGGTAAGACAAGGACGGGTCTAACATCGTATCAGTGTAAAACCTGTAGAAGGAGATTTACCATCCTGTCTGGAACCTCGATGGATAAGACACCGTTTGACTGGAAGGTCTGGGTCACAATTCTGGAGAAGATGCTCACAAACCAGTCGACAGAGACTACACAACAGTATCTAATTAGAAATGGTCTTGTATCAGATATAGATATAGGAACAGTATCGGCCATGATGCAGAAACTCAGGAACAGTTTCATAGATATGCCGTTACCGGTCCTTGAGGGCAATGTCCAAGTGGATGAGAAACACTTCAGGGAAAGTCAGAAAGGCTCTCAGGCTTTGGTAGATGTCCTAAATCCGAAGACAACACGTAAAGCACGAGAGAGAGCAACAGCCTCCAAGTATGGAACGATGGGCCCTGAATTCAGCACTGTCTGCTGCGCCGTAGATTCATCCGGACATTCGGTGGCTAAGGTTGTCTGTATGGGACAGATGAAGCTGGAAGACTTTGAGGATAACATTGCCTGCCATTTCGGTAATGTTGCCTTTCTATGTTCAGACATGAACACATTGTATACCCAGTATGCCTCAATCCATAAGATGAACCAGTATGTCATCAACAGTGAATATCATAGGATAATCGCCAAATGCGATACCGCAACTAAAAGACAGTCGGCTTATGAGCAGAATAAGCTGGATTATGTAACCGAATGCGGTATCATGAGCTATCAGAAGATGTGTAAGTTCAGGGATGCTAACAACCTGACCATCAATGGGGTCAATGCATACCACTCCGAACTGAAACGATACATAGACCACATGGCCAAGGGAGTATCGACCAAGCATCTTCAGGCTTGGGTATCTTTCTATAACTACAGAAACAACTTCCGCATCGACCACGGATATAGCCCAAGTACATATGACGATGCTGAGGTCATCCTGATAGAACTGCTCAAACTCCGCAAGCCCATAACCGTTCAGGATATCAAGGATAAGACCGACAAAACAAAAAAACAGTCACCACGATATACTAAGAAGTTCATCGCAGCAACTGTGGCGGCAAGGATTAAATCCAATAATCCATATATCAAGTTTGCGGAAGAAGATGGCATCTGGATTGTTGATAAGAAGCGGTCGCTTAATCTACTACCGGAATATAAACGCAGGGAATTAGCAAAGGCCCTGAAGATAAAGCCATTCTCTCCATCAGCGGTCTCTTCGGCAGACCTGAAAAAGAAGCTGTTAGCTCATCCAGGTCTGGAAGATGCACTGTATGTTCTGGCAAATGGACACACAAATGATAAACAGATATAGAATCAGGTTAGGCGCTATAATTATTATCGTTGCCGGAATTAATATCAAAAGAGCAGAAATAAGCGCCCATGCGCAGTAAATAACGGTCGTTTTACAAATATTTATTTAAGCCTTAGCCCAGAATAAATTAATTACGAAAGTAACCGCTTCATTGGGACGTGAGGGCGGTTACTTTTTTGCAAGGCTATATCACAATAAAATATTGATATACGCCTAAAATTTAACGACTCTGTGAGGAGCCGTTTAAAAATTAAGTATTATTAAATTGCATTGATAACAACAATTAATCTAATTTTACATAATAAAATCATAATGAATTTCGGAAAGTAGTTCATTCTGTTCTGAAAATATTTGCAGAGAGCGAACAATTTTTGCCTGTTCATTTATTATATATTCTTCAATATCTGAGGCCTTGGAGACTAATATAGTTATAGGGATATAATCATTATTCACCTGACGCAATCCAATATTAATTCCGTTATATGCAGGTTCAGTTGTAGTGAGTAGTTTTAATTTATCATAAATAATGAAATCAACATTAACATTCGCCGTGTTTTTTACGTTCCCACTGGGTAAATAAAATACACGACCATTTTTAAGCGTGTTATATACGCACGAAAACATGGAAATACGTCGTTTATTATCAGCAAATCTTTTTTTCTTTCGATTTGTAACCTTAAAATCATTGAACGATAATCCATTTGTAATCTCTGCAAAAAACTGATTCTTCTTTATATTACCATCTATATGCTGTATAGCCAGCATGTGATATATTCCCCATTCGGTGAACTTGACCGTTATTTTGCTCCCATCTAAAAATTCATAGCAAAACTTTTGTGGTAATAAATAAGATTCAGAAAAGTCTTTATATAATGTCAGAGTAACATCATCGATAAAAGGTATTTCTGATAATAAAAGCAAATCTTCCTTTGAATACATGGCATACAATGTTTTTTTAATGAAAAAGAGGTATCTTGTAAACAGACACCTCTTTGTTCACAATTTTTTGGGCAACGCCCTGAAATACACCAGGAAATCTTCTATGGTATTGTTATTGTCCCCCAATAGGGAAGATAAGTTGCCCCGTTTACCTTTACTCTAGCTTTCGCACGGCATCTCTCCGTTATCTATAATATATGCTTATTGTTCGGATTTGGCAATATCGGAATATTGCACAAACTTTGCAACCGCAAAATATTATAATCCATATATGTCCGAAAAAAATATTAAACAGGAATCACTTTTGTTATTCCCTGTCACTAACTCGCTGTCAAGTGTCATAATGATAATACATACTTACTAATATATAATAAAATCGACTGGGGAATCCTCGACCGTCTCCCGCGTTGCATTATATGCTTCCCATTCTTCTCTTGTGAAAAAGTGCCAAACCCCGTCTATTAACACTTGAGCATAATGATATGTTTCCATACCATTTTGCGCTTTTGTAGTGATTTTTTCTACAGCTGCTGTTGTTTCTTCTGTTCTCGTATCAGCGATGGCTGTTTCTTCCGAGACGGCTTTATCTGTGTTTAACGTTTCTGAACCGGACCCATTGCATGCAGTAAACGATATCATTGAGATTATCAAAAATAAAATTATAATTATCTTACTCACGACCTAACTCCTTTTCTTATTATATACTATTATATGTCCGAAATCCAATAAAATAACATTACCCCATTTGGGTAGCTTTACCTTCTCTGACATACCATGCATCACCTTTATAATATATCCAGCCGGTATACCCGAACTGAACCTTTCCGTTTTTACAATACCAGTATCCATTAGAGTTATGTGCAATTCCGGTAAACTCAAAATCCACATATCCATAATGAACATACCACCAGCCATTATCATTTCGAGCCACAGTTGGAACGTTATTAAATGTCACCTTTCCATCGACCACATACCACCATGCATAAGTTCCGCTTACATTTCCATATATGATATCATTAACATTAAAATCAACTCTTCCATTAGATATGCGCCACCAGCCATTGCTATTATGTGCGAAACACGTATCAAACGTCACTTTGCCGCCAACAACGTGCCACCAGCCATCGGTTCCGTTTATGGTCCCATGAATAACATCATTTTTTTCAAACTGTACTTTGCCTTCTTCTAAATACCACCATCCGTTACTATTATTTGCGAAACCGTTAAAGCCGAAATTGACCTTGCCGTTTTCAACCTTCCACCAACCGTATTCATTCTGATATATTCCATTTGCATAGAAATCAACTTTTCCATTGACTATACGCCACCATCCATTTGAATTGTTTTTTATTCCTGTATAGTCAGTCTGTATTTTGCCATCGACAACATAATACCAGTTTCCATCACCAGCTTTGATGACTCCATTTTGACTAAAGTCTACCTTCCCATTAATAATAATCCATGTCCCATGTGAATTGGTGCCTACAGTATTAATAAATTGCACTTTTCCATCTTTTACAAACCACCAGGCTGATTCACCATTAATAGTTCCATTTATTACATCGTTTGCATTATTATTAATTCTGCCGTTGACTATGCGATACCAAGTAGCACCGCCTTTAGCAAAACCAGTATAGCCCATCTGGACTTTACCGCCACTTACATAATATCCACTGATTAGCCCGGATGCTTCAAAGTCGACTCTTCCATTAACAATACGCCAAAGGCCATTAACATTTGACTTGAATCCAGTATAATTATGTTGGATTATATTTCCACCTTTCACAAAATACCAGTTTGCGCCTATTTTTATTACATCTTCAGTTAGGTCGTGATACCAAAAGTCATTTTTTGTATTATTGAGACTGGCTTCAACAAACTCATATGTGTATGGGCAGTATAATTGCAAGTCAGAACCTTGAGTATAGTACAATCTTACGGCATCAGCGTAATACTCAGAATGATACCAATCGATGTGTATTTTATCAATGTCTCCTGCAAGCCACCCAAGACTATTCATTCTGGTCCTTTCCAGATTGTAGATGTTCACAAGTCTTTCAGAATTACCGAATAATTTGCCGCTTTGATAATCATATACATGAGCTAATTCATGAGGGATACATTTATCTAATTCCGATGATAATACTACAGCACATCCGCCATTAGCATAAGTAGTAGTGAATGCAAGGGCGTTCGGGCTAACCGGCCGACCTTCATAAATTGTAGGGAGTTCATCATATATTTCTATTCTTAGTCCATGACTGCTCATTTGTTCTCTTGCATGTCTTGGAAATCTTTGAAGCCAGGCATTTACAATGTTTCGCTGGGTGTAACTGCCACCCTGGATTTCTATCTTTTGCTCTGGTGCGTCCATTAATATCATAATATCTTCATCTGACAAACCGACATCTATGATATTCAGGTCAGCATCAAGCAATAATGAGTCATCACTTAAGTTAAACTCAAATTCATCATTTGACTCATATATATCATCGCATAAACTGACGTTTATGTCATTTTCCACTTCAGTATATGTTGAATGATTAATTATCCCAGAGCTAATTTGAGGAGAGTGAAATTCGATTTCTCCGTTTTGGAAGGCTTCATACATTTCATCTGTATTGTTAAATCCTTCAGCATTAATCACATGCGTTTCCATTTCTTCCAGAGCGTCAAACTGTTCACCGCATGAGCACGAATATGCAGTATACGAACTTCCCGCCATAACGGAATGTTGCTGCCAGTCTTCTAAAGTATCGAAAGTTGCTCCACATATACACTGATAAGAAATGTTAGATGTGGAAGTTCCTTCATCAATATCATCCGCAAATACAGGAACTGAAAACAAAAATGTAATCATGATATAAAAAATTATTAATAAACGTATTTTCTTCATTTTTTCCTCCTTTCTCCCAGTATTTTCGTGTATGGGAATTTTTGATAATTCATATTGATATATGACAGATATTAGAAATAATATGTCCGATAAAAATCCCAAATATTTAATTTACGAGTATTTATTGCGTCATGCATATGACCCAGATATAGCTATCACCTGAAAAGTATTAAGCTTATTTGAAATAAAAAACGCCCCATACCATGTCGGTATAGAGCGTTAAATGCAAGATAATTGTGATTATTATACAAAGAAAAAGCCAGCGATAATTTCAATCACTGACTTTCCTTTTTGTTATGCAATTTTTCTGAGATGGCGGTGCATTAAGCCTTCATTCTCCAAGTAGAGCCCACACAGGCGGTCTCTTATTTATTTCATTAGTGAGTCCGAGGCAACCGGAAAATCAAAATATGTGTCCGGATATGGTTCGTCCTTAAGCGTGAAATGCCACCATTCATTGTCCATGGGTACAAATCCGTTACGGACCATGATGCGCTGAAGGCACATGCGGTTTTCATACTGTTCATCTGTGATGGAGCGGCATGATGGATGCGAGATCTCGTCAAACAGATCAAACGGCCCGCCCATGTCGACATCTTTTCCGGCTGCCATGTCAAAGAGGGTTAGGTCAACAGTGCTGCCGCGGCTGTGGCTTGACCGGCTGGCAATGTATCCGAGAGAAAAGGTTTCCTGCTTCGTTATCGCCGGATAGAAGTATGGCTTCATACGGATGTCTTCATCTTCAATGCCCCACAGAACAAAGTGCCTTACAGCTGTCGCTGGTCTGTAGGCGTCAAAGATCTTGAGCCTGTAACCCTGGACCATGGCTTCGTTGCTGGCGGCTTTGAGCGCTCTGGCTGCTTCCTTCGTCAGGATGGCTATGGGCTCCTCGTATCCGTCGATCCTGTCACCGACAAAGTTGAAAGTCGAATGATATCTTATCTCCTGAATGACCTGCGGGACATGGTCGGCAACGATCACAAATCCTGAAGCATCTTTTGTCTTATCGTACGGCATGGGTCCCTCCCTTTAACATTTTCCTGATTATAGCATATCAGATAACATAAAAATACCCGGAACAGAAGTTCCGGGTATCATATTGCAGATAGGAAATGAGTTTCAGGATACTGCGGGTCCTACCGCACGTTTGAACTGTGTATCAAACAGCTTCCTGTAGGTTCCTTCCATCTCGATGAGTTCGCTGTGGGTGCCCATCTCCTCTATGCGGCCGTCATTGAGGACCATGATCTTGTCAGCCGAAAGAATGGTCGACAGCCTGTGGGCTATGATAAGGCTTGTCCTTCCGACAAGAAGCGGCTCAATGGCATCCTGTATTGAGTCTTCTGCGATCGAATCCAGGGAGGATGTAGCTTCATCAAGGATAATGATATCAGGATCCTTTAGGAGGACTCTTGCGATTGAGATCCTCTGTTTTTCTCCGCCCGAAAGACGCAGCCCCCTGTTACCGACCATGCTGTCATATCCATCGGGAAGAGACGCAATGTAGTTGTGTATATTTGCGGCGCGGCATGCGGCTTCCATTTCTTCCTGTGTGGCGTCTTCTTTCGCATACAGAAGATTCTCGCGTATTGTTCCATTGAACAGGTAAGTCTCCTGGGTAACGATGCCTATACCTTTGCGGAGATCCGTCAGGCTGTAATCGCGGACGTCGATCCCTCCTATGCGTACTGCGCCTTTGTCAACATCGAACAGCCTCGGGATAAGGTTTGTAATGGTCGTCTTTCCGGCGCCTGAGATGCCGACGATGGCATATGTCTTTCCTTCGGGAATGGTGAAGTCCACATCCTTAAGGACAGGACGGCCTTTCCTGTATGAGAAGCTCACATGGTCAAATGTAACGTCGCCCTTTATGTGCTGCCTGTGGATCGGAGTGCTGTTTTCTATGATCTCCGGCTTGATGTCGAGATAAGCGAATATCCTTTCAAACAGGGCAAATGATCTGGTGAATGTGACCTGTATGTTGAAAAGAGATGCAACAGGCATGTAAAGCCTTGATACAAGTGCAACTACCGCGACTATTGTTCCGACTGTCATGCCGGTATTCTTCAGCAGGAGCAGTCCGCCCGTGAGATATATGATGACCGGGCCGAGCTGCGTAAAGAACTGCATCAGCGCCTGTGAGCTCTGGCCGGTTGCCTGTTCCTTGATCGTTATGTCAGTGACTTTGTCATTTGTTGCACGGAAACTGCTTATCTCTTTTTCTTCCCTGTTGTACAGCTTGACGAGAGTGGAGCCACTGACGCTTAATGTTTCACTTACCTGCTGGTTCTGAATATCACGCTGCTCCTGCGCTTCTTTGGTGAGGAGCCAGCGTTTCTTTGCTGCCCATCTTGTCGGTATCTGCATGAGCGGAACAAGGATCAGGGAAACAAGCCCGAGCATCCAGTTCATCGCAAACAGGGTAACTGCGGTAAAGACAATGACAAAGATGTTGCTGATCAGGGATGTAAGCGTTTCAGTCAATACATTCTGGACTCCGTCGATATCCGCTGTCATCCTGGTGATGATGTCACCCGGCCGCTCGTTCGTAAAGAACGACTGGGACATATTTGTAAGATGTGAGTACATCTCATTTCTCATGTCACGGATCATGTTCTGCGACAGCTTGGAATTAACATAGCGCTGCAGCAGCTGTAAGAGCCCCGAGACAATGATGATGACAAGATCAGCTCCTATGAGGATAAGGAGCAGCTTGCCGTTCTTTCCATACAGGGCTTTGTCTACAATGCTCGCAGTAATGAGCGGCGGAAGCAGACCTATTCCGGCATGTGAAATGTTCAGGAGTATGATCCAAAAAACCTGAAGCTTATAAGGACTCAGGTAAGAAAGTATACGTTTGACAAAAGGCAGAGTGACTTTGGCGCGGTTCTTTTTTTCTTCTTCCGTGAGGAACTGGACCCTGCCGTGCGGTCCGCCGCCTCTTCCGCCGCCGCCTCCTCCGGGGGGCATCATTTTCTGCCTCCGTCATGGTCGGGCAGGCTGTCAGCTATCTTCTTCAGCAGACGTGTCAACTCGGCTTTTTCTTCATCTGTGAGCACAGTGAGTACCTCGTCAAAAGCCTGTTCTTCGCCCATATGATGTTCTTCGCGGATCTTTTTCGCTTTTTCAGTGGGAAATAGCAGTTTGCTGCGGCCGTCCTTTTCATTACCGGTCCTGGTAATGAACCCTTTTTCCTCGAGAGAGGCACACTGTCTGGCAGTGGCAGCCTTATTTATCTCAAACCGGTTGCTTATATCCTGCTGAGTGGTCCCGGGGTGAAGTGCTATGAAACGTAAAGTACGCATCTCGCCATGCCCGAGCCCTGTCCCGTGGTTATCATCGCGATCGATCTTTCTGGTCGCCCTGAATACACGGCCAAAATATTTGTTGATATGATCCATGCAGCTCCTCCTTTCAAAAAAAGTTGACTAATCAACTTATTAGTTGCCGAGTCAACTATAAATCATAATGCATTTTTGTGCAAGTGTTTTTTTGTCCAACTGTCATTTGCGTTCCGAAAAGGGTTTTGGTATCATTAATTGGTTAAATGAAAATAATAGTTGGATGGTAATTTTTTGGCGCTTTCATTAACTTCGCTCAGGTTCTTTGCGCTGGCTGCGGCTTTGGTGGTCATATACTTTGCAGTACCCAGAAAGATCAGATGGTGGGTGCTGCTTGCCGCAAGTCTTGGCTTTTACGCACTGACCGGACTGTTTAATTCGATATACATACTGATCACGGCGGCGAGTACATTCGGCGCCGCGCTCGGTATGGGCGTCATATCGGAAAAAGGAAGCAGGTATCTGGAAGAACATAAGGGAGAGCTTGACCGCGAAGGCAAAAAGAAATACAAGGCAGGGATAAAGAACAGAAAGAAGATACTGATGATATGCTGCCTTATTCTAAACTTCGGACTTCTTTGCTTCTTTAAATATTCCAATTTCCTGATCGAACAGATCAATTCCCTGATATCGGCATTCCATGGAGAGGGACAGCTTGACATGCTGAATCTCATTGTCCCGCTCGGAATCTCGTTCTATACGTTCCAGAGCATGGGATATCTGATCCAGGTTTACTGGGACAAGACAAAACCGCAGAAGAACTTCGCAAAGCTGCTCCTGTTTGTTTCATTCTTCCCGCAGATCACACAGGGCCCCATAAGCGAGTATGACCAGCTTGCGCCTCAGCTGTATGAACCTCATGATTTCACGTATAAAAATTTCTCCTGGGGCCTTCAGAGATTCATATGGGGACTTACCAAGAAGCTAGCGATCGCCGACGGACTGTCATTTTATGTGAAAAACATTTTTGCCCACTATAATACGTACAGCGGCATCACTGCGCTTTTAGGTGCTTTCTTTTACAGCGTTGTAATATACGCGGATTTCTCGGGATACATGGACATGATGTGCGGTCTGTGCGAGATCCTGGGTATCCGTTTGACAGAAAACTTTGAACGTCCGTATTTTTCAAAATCAGTCGCGGAATATTGGCGCAGATGGCATATCAGTCTCGGCGCATGGTTCAAGACATATATTTATTACACAGTTGCGGTTTCCAAATGGAATCAGAAGCTGGGATCTAAATTGAGGGAAAAAGTCGGAAGAACAGTGGGCAAGACCCTGCCGGGATCGATCGCGCTTGTCATCGTATGGTTCACGACCGGCCTATGGCACGGTGCCAGCTGGGCATACATAGTGTGGGGACTTGTAAACGGTCTTTTTATCATTGCCGGCATATGGCTCGACCCGGTTTATGCCAAGTGGAAAAAGGCCTGGCACATAAATGAGAATACATTTATATGGAGAGCTTTCCAGGTCATTAGAACGTTTATCCTGATCACATTTATCAAGGTGCTCCCTGAAGTAGGAACATTGTCAGACGGCTTTGGCCTGTGGGCAAGGATATTTACCGAACATACCATACCGAGAACTTTCCAGGAACTGTTTCCGTTCGTGGAGAAGAAAAACCATCTGATAGTGGCACTGGCGTTAACGCTGATCTTGTTCATAATAAGCCTTCTTCAGCGCAAAAAGCCTTTCAGGGAGTATTTCAATAAGATCCCGATGGTATTCAGGATAATAATACTTGCGGTATTGTTTGTTGTCGCTCTGGAAATAGGCTGGAAGGAAACAGGTTTGTCAGGAGGATTCTTATATGCGCAGTTCTGATAAGAAAATGAATGACAAGCTGAAAGCTGTCATTGCAGTACTTGTTTTCCTGGCAGCGGTCATAGTTTTCAGTGTGGCTGTCTTTTGGCCCTACAGACAGGTATGGAGCAAAAACAACCACTATGATACGCTGTTCCTCGGCGCGTCCAGGGTTTATAAGGGAATAAAGCCAAATGTCATGGATGAACTCCTCGGATGCAGCTCATATTCGCTTGCGTCGGATTCATGTTCGATGGAAGACAGGTTAGTGCTGCTTGAGTCCGCGATCGAGCAGGGAACCCTGAAAACAGTGGTATTTGAGATATCTTATGATGCTCTTACTGACATATATAATCATGAAGGTGATGGATATGTTTATGAAGTAGAGCCCATGTCGAAACTGGAAGGGCTGAAACGGAAGATTACATTTTGCGGAGATAAGTTTAATTTCTGGGAAGATAATTACGACAATGTCTATCCTGCTCTTATGAGCTATGGCTTTGAAAGATGGGAGCGCATTATCAGAAGATGGCCGGAAGAGAAGGGATATGTCCCATTTGGCCCGATAAATATAGGATGGACAGCGGAGCAGGCTGCTCAAGTGCACAACTCAAAACAGGTAAGCGGAGCTTATGTTGAGGAAAATATAAATAACATGAACCGTGTTATTGAACTGTGCATTGAAAATGACATAGAAGTCATTCTCATTAACACCCCGGATTCTGAAGCAAACCTGTGGCAGTATACCGGGTGGGAAGTCTATGAGGATTTAATGAACAATCTCGCGTCAAAATACGGGATAAAACTGTATGATTTTAACCTTTACAAAGACAGGCAGTCATTGTTTAATGATAGGGATTCATTTAATGATTATGCTCATCTGAGTGAAATAGGCGCGGATACATTTTCAAGGCTGTTGGCAGAAACACTGAAAAAAGGGAAAACAGAGGACCTTTCCTACCTGTTTTACAACAATTACGAGGAAGCGCGGGCACATCTGACATATGTGTCAGCTGTTGAATAAAGACAAAAGGAGAGAAAAAATGGAAGAGATCAAAAAAGGAATACTTGCAGGAGTAAAAATACCTGAAGAAAAAGCAGATACTGTTGGAAAACTTGCCGATAAACTAAGAAAACTCGACAACGGCAAGCTTGACCTTGAAGAGGCAGCACTTGGTGACATGATGGGAGCGAGCGCAACCGCAAAAGAAGAGTATTATGAAGGCAAGGCTGTCGATCCCGGTAAAGGAACACGTATTGCCAAGCAGGGCGTTCTGACGGGCGTTAACATCTCGGAATCACAGGCTGAGACTCTTGGCGAAGTATCCAAGACAATTGACAGTATTGAGGAATATGAGAGAAGCCATGAAGCTGCAGGCAAAGATATCTCAGACATGGGAGATGCTCTTGCATCAGCAATGGGTGTAGATAAATAAAACTGCCTGATGCATGGAAGCGATACTTGTAACCGCATTTGAACCGTTTGGGGGAGATGCGATCAATCCCACGGAAATGATACTTGATAAGCTGCCTGATAGGATAGGCGGGTGTGAGATCAGGAAACTGCTGCTGCCGGTTGAGTTTGGACGGGCAGCACAGATGGCGGTTTCGGAATATGACATGCTAGGTCCATCAGCAGTGATCATGCTCGGACAGGCCGGTGGGCGAAGCGCGATCACACCTGAGACAACGGCTAAAAATATCATGAATGCTTCCATCCCGGACAATGCCGGATACCGGCCTGACGATCAGGTTATCGTGCAGAACGGACCGGAGGAACTGCATTCCACTTTCGATGCCGCCGGGATCGCAGAAGCAATAAAAGCAGCCGGGATCGCCGGCGAAGTATCCCATGACGCAGGAGCATATGTCTGTAATGCTCTGCTTTACGGAATGCTTTATCATAATAAAGGTAGAGTGCCGACGGGCTTTATCCATGTGCCGTTCATAAAAGAGCAGGGACATGATGACAAGCCGTTCATGGAGTTTGATGACATGTATAAAGGACTGGACGCTGCGATCAGGACGGTATTAAGTCAGCTGTAAAGTTTAATGATCCTTTAGAGAAAGTCCTTGATTTTAAGGGTGATATCGTGTAAAGTATTGACTGTTCGTAATCAGAACAATTTTTAATTCGGAGAAGTACCCAAGCTTGAGCTGAACACTTAACGAAGCCAACGGCTGAGTTTAGTGAGAAGCCATGCGAAGGTGACTCTCAAAGTTTATATTCGGAGAAGTACCCAAGCTTGAGCTGAACACTTAACGAAGCCAACGGCTGAGTTTAGTGAGAAGCCATGCGAAGGTGACTCTCAAAGTTTATATTCGGAGAAGTACCCAAGCTGGCCGAAGGGGCTCCCCTGGAAAGGGAGTAGGTCGTTAATAGCGGCGCGAGGGTTCAAATCCCTCCTTCTCCGCGCAACCGGAAAGAGGTCCCAGTGGGACCTCTTTTTGGTTGCCAGATTCAAAGGAGGGATTTGAACAAGGAAGATGCGAGCGCGTGAGCGCGAAGCAGCTGACGGGGCGTGAAAGGGGACGAAGTCCCCGGAGCAAATCCCTCCTTCTCCGCTCCAAGAAATCCTTTAAAATCAAGGAAAATCGAGGTTTTGTAGATTGAGATTTCCTTGAGGCAGGAGATCAAAAAAATAGTCGATTTTAGTGGTTTTACGAAAAATTTACGAAAAATTGCAAAAAGGACAAACCTACTTTTAAGAGATACTGAGCAGATCAGTATCTTTTTTCATAGGTTGTTTTCTTGGGTTCCGTATCATATAATATGCACCACCGTGTGAAGTTGTGTTCGCTTATTCTGTAGAAATAATCAGTGGTAAATTATTGAAATCAGTAGTAAATTGTGGTATATTCTTTTTATAGATTAACCCAATACTTTTTGGAGGAGCGACAATGGCCAGACCTAAAAAAAACGGTACTTACCTTAATGTTTGTATAAAAACTCCCATTTATGAAAGACTGGAGGCTATGTGTGATAACGCAGGACAAAGTAAAACTGTTGCTGTTGAAAGGGCATTAACATTATATCTTGATGAATATGAAGATAAACAACGAAAATTACAAGCATTTGAAGCAAGTGCACTTAATTTGAAGAATGAATTCGAAAGGAAATACTCTGGATCAGATCAATGAGCAGCATGATGGCAGCTTTATATATATGAACAGCAAGATCGGTATACGCAGCATAAGTTTTGGTATTGGTGCGACTGCGACATTTCTGGGGTTGTATCTGGGATTTGTATTTCTGATCTCCGGGGCAGCGATACTTGCACTCAAGGCGCTTTCAGACAGCCTTGATTCAAGAGGACGCTATCATATGCTGCGCCAGCTTGGGGCAGAAGAAAAGGCGATCAGCGGATCACTGTTTAAACAGGAAGGACTGCTATTTATCTTTCCGCTGCTTCTGGCTCTGGTGCATTCTGTGTTCGGCATAAGGTTTACGGAAAGTATCCTGAATCAGCTCGGGATCCGACATACGGCCGACTCCATGATCCTGACCGCAGTAATCCTGATCGTTATCTACTTTGGCTATTTTCTTGTAACCTTCATAAGCAGTAAAAGAAGCATTCGGGATTAGAGTGGGACTGCGAAAGGCCATTTAGAAAAAGGACGGGATGCTACCCGGAAATCTCCCCTCCTTCACCGCACAAAAAGATCACCGAAAGGTGGTCTTTTTTTATCGTACTGTACAGAGTAATGTTCTCATATGTTATAATATATTAATCTGTTTATATTATTCCATTCACTGGAGCACAGTAATCATGATCAGGCTGTTTGGGGAGACCAAAGTATGAAAAAGATATTGATCATCATTGTCAATGCGATCATCATAGCTGCCATACTGACCTTTGTTATTATCTACTCTGGAGCCGAAACCAGAGATTCATACCGGAGACATATAGAACACTTTGTAGACACTACGGTCACTATGGAACAGGTGACAGAAAATTACCTGAAAGGCGAACAGAGTATCTGCGATGTATGGGCACGTTATATCAACAGTGAAGCAATGACCATGGAAGAGGCTGCTGATTTCATCCGTACCTCGCACGTGCTTGAAACCGCTTCGGCGCATCTGATATCAACAGACACATTAACGGGGCTTTCCACGCGCCCGAAACATGGAACGTCGGATGACTTTACGGTTTCCTATGAAAGGGTAGGCCTGCTGAAGAACGTGGATTGGATCGATGATATAGGCAATTCGATCAACATAACCCGTGCTTTTACAAATCCGATGAATGGTGAGCAGTCACTGGCTTTCTGCAATCGTATTACGCTGGCAGTTCCGGAAAACAGTGATTCTCTGGATGCGGTGCTTTTGCGTGTGGTTCCGATCTCTGTACTGGAACAGAAATGGGTTTTTCCACAATCAGAATTGGTAAATGCGGAACTTTCAATGATCGATGCTAATGGTGATTATATACTTAAAGGCTCCAATTATAAAAACGCCAGCTTCTTTGAGTTTTACAAATCTTATAATGAAACTGATCCGGAATCGTCAAGTAAATTGTTTGACAGTGTTACTTCATCGACAGGCTCGATGTCAATGCTCAATTCGCATGGAGAGGAGTGCATAGTTGCCCATACCCCCATATCATCCACTGCGGGCTGGACACTGCTGGGACTTGTTCCGGCAAATGACCTGAGGGTTAATACTGAAAACTGGCTTCTGTTCGGAGTTGTTTCTGCCGGTTTATTGATCCTGTTCCTTATTGACCTGTTCTATATGCTCTACTTGAACAAGCACCTTCAGATCACTGCAAGAGAAGCAGAGTCTGCAAATAAAGCAAAGACCGATTTCCTTTCAACCATGTCCCATGACATCCGGACGCCGATGAACGCCATAATAGGCCTTACGACAATTGCTGAAAAGAATCTGGGAGATGTGGAGTCAACAAAGGAAAGCCTTCGGAAGATCGACCTGGCCAGCAATCATCTGCTGACACTGATCAATGATATTCTGGATATCTCTAAAGTGGAAAGCGGAAAACTTAAGCTCAGTCCTCTGACATTCTCTATTGTGGAAACGGTTGAGAATCTTGTAAATATCTCTCAGCCGATGATCAAGGAAAAGAATATCGAATTCCGTTTTCATGTTGATCGGATGGAAAAGGAATATCTTTATACAGACCAGCTCCGTCTGAATCAGATTTATATTAATATCCTTTCAAACGCCATTAAATACACTGAACCCGGCGGAAGCGTAAGTGTGGATATGCGTGAGGAAAAGAGTTCCATTCCGGACAGCATAAAGCTGGTCTATATTGTCTCGGATACCGGCATCGGGATGAGCCCGGAATTCATGGAGACCATGTATCAGCCTTTCTCCAGACAGGTAGACAGCCGAGTCAACAGCATTCAGGGAACCGGGCTGGGTCTGGCCATTACAAAGCAGATGGTCGATCTTCTCGGGGGAACGATAGACTGCCAGAGCGAACCGGGAAAAGGAACGACTTTTACAGTAGTGCTTGATATCCCCATAGCAGACAGGCAGCGGGAAGATATGCAGCTTGATCCCATCAACGCTCTGATCATCGATGACGATGAGATCATGCTTCAGACTGCGGTGGACACTCTTGAGTCTCTTGGCGCGTCAGCAGAGGCAGCACGAAGCGGAATGGAAGCGCTTGGAATGATCGAGCACCGGCACCGATCCGGAAAGGATTATGATATTGTCATAGTTGACTGGAAAATGCCTGAATTGGACGGCCTTGAAACTGTAAGACGGATCAGGTCTGAGATAGATACAAGAATTCCGATACTGCTTATCTCTGCATATGACTGGTCAGATATTGAGGATGCAGCTAAAGAGGCAGGCGCAAATGGCTTTGTCAGCAAACCGCTGTTCCGCTCTACGCTCTATGAAAAGATAAATGATCTTATCGGAAAAGAAGCTGTATCCCGGGAACCCGAAGATGATTATTCTGATCTTCAGGGTATTCATATCCTTGTGGCTGAGGATAATGATATTAACTGGGAGATCATATCCGCAATACTTGGTATGTATGGAATTACAACAGAACGCGCGGAAAACGGCCGGATCTGTGTTGAAAAGATGAGTACGGTGCAGAAAGGCAGCTATGAACTTATATTCATGGATATTCAGATGCCCGAGATGAATGGCCTTGATGCAACCAGAGCCATACGTCGATTGGAAGATCCGTGGGCATCTTCCATACCGATAATTGCGATGACAGCAGATGCATTTTCCGAAAACATCACAGCATGTCTGGATGCAGGAATGAATGGACATATTGCGAAACCAATAGATATCAAATTAGTTATCAAGGAGATCAGAAGGATAAAGGAGGGGAAAAAATAATTATGAAAAAGACGATATGTATGTTTCTGATGATATTGATGACACTTAGTCTGGCTGCGTGCGCCGGTGAAAAGCAGGATCCGAAGAAGACGGACGGTTTCAGCCCTTTGCTGGATACTTCACTCAGCAGCAGTATCAGGGTTGCCGGCGGATATGATAACTTTGAGGCGCTGGAAGCTGAATTTGACCGTTTTAACGAGTATTATCCCAATGTAGAGCTCGTGTACACAAAGATTGATGATTATAACAACATGATAAGTACGGTCCTGAACGGAAACGACGCCCCCGACATTTA
>SVDE01000161.1 GCA_015057955.1 Lachnospiraceae bacterium
GGTTGTTTAGTCCCGAATAGAATTGTAATCACTCAGGAAGACTATTCAAGTACTGACATTTACGAAAGGTACTATCCAAGAAGAAAGTATATGATCAAACAGTATATCGAAAACGCAAACTTTGAGGATACAGGCTTCAGCTATACGCTGTCGCTTATCTCAGGCAAACACAAGATGGTGATCCTTTACTGCCTCATGGAGTATGAGACAGTCAGGTTCAACGAGCTGAAAAGATATCTGAAGAACATCTCTGACAAGACGCTCAGCTCCAACCTCAAGCAGCTTGAGGCAGACCATCTCATAATCCGGAAGGAGTATCCGCAGATACCGCCTAAGGTAGAGTACAGCCTGAGCGAGAGAGGCCGGTCGCTTATGGACGTGCTCGATCAGCTTTGCGTCTGGGGCGAAAACAACAGGGAGTAAACTGAGTTATTCAATATGCCGTATATGGTATTATAAGGATGTAAGAAAGCGTGAGCATTCAGAAAGGAGACAGAAAATGGGCAGATTATCAGGTAAGGTAGCAGTTGTTACTGGTGCGTCCAGCGGTATGGGAAGCGAGATAGTTAAGCTGTATGCGGCAGAAGGAGCAAACGTCGTCGCGGTTGCGCGCAGACAGAACAGACTCGAAGAACTCGCAGCCTCCTTAAAGGATGCAGAGGGAAAAGTCGAGATCTTCCCGGGAGACATTTCGGACAAGGCTGTGAACGAAGCAATGATCGACTTCGCAGTTGAGAAGTTCGGAAAACTTGACATTCTCGTAAATAACGCAGGAATCATGGATGATATGGCAGGCGTTGACTCATTCTCTGATGAGAAATTGCTGAAAGTATTCTCAGTCAATGTATACGGCCCATTTTATGCGACAAGAAAAGCTGTCAATACATTCAAAGCTCAGGGCAGCGCGGGCACGATCGTTCATATAGCTTCTGAAGGCGCATACAAGACATGTGCCGGTGCAGTCTACTGCGCATCCAAAGCGGCTGTAGTATCACTTTCGAGAAACACCGCTTATATGTATATGAAAGACGGCATCCGCTCCAACTGCATAATTGCAGGAGGATTCAAAACTGAGATCAGCAATTCCATGGGAATGCCTAACATGGAGGCATACGGCAAGATCAAGGCAGTACTCGACACAGCTCCGGAACCGGGAGAAGCGGTAGAGATCGCAAGGGCGTGTCTCTTCCTTGCAAGCGATGAAGCAGCTTATGTGAGTGGCGCAGAGCTTGCGGTAGACGGAGGCTGGTGCGCATCCTAAACAAGCCTGATGAATATAGAACGTTTCAAAGCAGGAGGAAAAGAGGCGACTTTGTACCATTCAAAGGAGCCTGGAAGTCCTCTGATCATATTGAATAACTATGCCGGCGAAGGGCGCTCCGTCATGGAAGCAGCGGAGGAGCTGGGCGGCAAAGACTTCAGCCTTCTTTGCGTCGGAAATCTGGACTGGGATCATGATATGACGCCGTGGGATTGTCCGCCGACGTCACCAAAGGATACTCCATATACAGGTGGAGCGGATGAATACCTGAAGCTCCTTCTGGACGACATCATTCCGGAGTGCTTAAAAAGGGTGGACGGAACGCCTTCTCACATCAGCATAGCAGGATATTCTTTGGCGGGGCTTTTCGCGCTTTACGCGTTGTATCGCACGGATGTTTTCGAGCGCGCAGCCAGCATGTCGGGCTCCCTGTGGTTCCCGGGATTTAAGGAGTTTGTGTTTTCTCATGAAATGAAGAGGAAGCCGGAAAGGCTTTATCTGTCATTGGGAGACAAAGAGGCGAAGACAAGGAATCAGTACATGAAAGTGGTGCAGGAGAATACGGAAGGCATTGCAGACCATCTCCGCGAGGCAGGGATCGATGTGACATTTGAGATGAATCCTGGCAATCATTTCAGGGATGCGGCACTCAGAAGCGCAAAAGGAATCCTGGCAATTCTTTGATGGAGCAAAATGAGTAAGAAGTCATATCACAAAATCACAGATAAGATCAGCTCAGTAATTGCCTATGCTGTTATTCTGGGACCGATAATCATTCTCGTCATTGTGATGGCGTGCTCTTTCTTTGGAAAAATCAAAAGCACTATTGAAGACAGTCCGCTTCACCTGCCATTTGAGAAGAAAGTATATTATACGATCAACGATGAGCTTTATCATGATTCGCAGGACTGCCCGGCATTGCAGGGGAGTGGGCACATTTATGAGGCCTATAAAGATGAGCTGCAGGAGCGGACTCCCTGCAAACAGTGTGCTGACTAAAAGGGGAGAAGTATGTGGAGAAAAAGAATCATAACGATACTTCTGATTGTATTGATCATCGTAACAATCGGTTATCTGTTTATCGTAGGGTCTGAAATCAGGCAGTTTGCAGGCACTTATAAAGCGGTTGATGCTGCGGACTCAGAGTATGAGCTCACACTGTCAAAGACCGGGAAAATAAGTGTTGCAGATGTCGGGGCGGGAAACCCTGTATTAGAAGGGCATATATACAAAAACCCTTTTAAGACTGAGTATTATTTGAAGGCCGGTGGAGAAACAGATGATATCTTTCTGGATCTGGGAGAATGTAAAGGTAAAGCAAAGGTATGGTTGTCTGCAATCGGACAAACCTATGTAGACCCGGCAGTATACAGGATCATAATTATAGAGACTGAAACTGCTCATATGCAATTCAATGAAAAAAGCTACTTCAAATAGAGGCAGAGAAAAACGGCAAAAGAAAGATTTGATATGAGGAGGACACGACATGAAAACAACGAAGTGCGTAAGGAGCTTTGAGGTATAAATATGTGGATCTGGTTCGTTATGCCGGGATGCGCGATCGTGCTGATCATTATGTGGTACATCTTCGGCAGAGATAAAAAAACAATATCGACGATCACTACCAGCCCGCCGGAGGGACTTGACCCTCTGGAAATGGATTATGCTCAGATCGCCACCATTTCGGACCGGGGGATCTATGCCCAGCTTTTGTTCTGGGTATCAAAGGGCATTCTATCTGTCAAGGATGACGATGGCAGGATCAGTATGTTCAGAACGGGAAGACTCCCGGATGATGCTCCGGCGCACCAGACATTACTCTTCGAAGATCTGTTTGCCTCTTCTGATATTGTATGGCTGGATCAGCTTCCTTCTAATGTCAGTGACCATAAGAGAGAACTGTGTGATAAGGTCAGCGAGAGGTTCACCGGAAAAAATGCGGTGGTGCAGGATGACACCATGAGTGTGACTATGACTGCGATGGCGATCCTCATCATTTCTGCTTTTGTTGTCGAAGTCACAGCAGGTGCGGGAGTTCTGATCTCCTTCCTGCTGGGGGCGATACTGTTCACAGGTCTGGTTTTTCTGCAGAATGGAGCCCTGGGCTTTCGCTCAAAGCATGACCGGTTCGAACTGATCTGCGGGACTGTATTTGTTGCGCTTAGCCTGGCGGTGGATCTCGTCCTGCTTGAGGTGCATACCAGCCGGATGTTCACAGCTCTGTTTGCGATCTGCTTTATCATCTGCATCCCATGCATCCTGTTTATGGAACGCCGGGTCAACCAGCATCTTTACGGCCAGATCCTGGGCTTTAGGGAGTTCATAGAAACTGCTGAATGGGACCAGCTGAAGCGGCTGTCAGAAGAAGATCCCGGGTACGGTATGGATATTCTGCCATATGCCTTGCTCTTCAACATGGGAACCAGGTGGACCGCGGCATTTGAGAATAAAACCATTTATGCCTGTGTAGAAGAAATTGAAAAAATAGAAGAACAAAATGAAGGGTAAAAGAAAGGAAACGAGAAATGAAAGATAAAGTGTTTGAAGCTCTCGGTCTGGAAGACCTTGAGCATATAGCAGGGGGAGTTCCGATCGACATGATCTATAAGATGGCGCCTGATATGATTCCTGAGCTGGCACCTGAACTGGCTTCAAAACTTGATGCAATTCTTGCTCAGGCTCATTCGAAAGGGATCCCTAAGTCCGAACTGACAGACAGGATTTCAGAGGTGCTCGATAAGGACATCCTGGCTGCAGTTGTCGCTTATGTCGATAAGGTCTGGTGGTAGTCTGAGGCAAATACCAGGCCATAAATTCGCATAATAGCAAAGAAGCCTGATGAGGGTAATCCGCCTCATCAGGCTTCTTTTTGTTTTTTCTTTTGCTATAATGAGTGCGCTTGGGCATCAAGCCATTCAAGGGTAAAGGAGCATAGTTTAACTGATGATCAAAGTGCTGCACGTTTGCCACGGCAATATTTGCAGGTCGCCGATGGCTGAATTCATGATGAAAGATATGGTGGAGAGAATGGGCGTTAAAGACGACTTCTATATTGCCTCTGCCGCGACTTCGACTGAAGAGATCTGGAACGGACGCGGGAACCCTCTGTATCCTCCGGCTTGGCAGGAGCTGCTGCGCCACGGGATCGGGACTACCCCGTATACAGATTTCAGCAGCAAGAGGGCGGTGCAGGTCACCCGTGCTGACTATGACAAATACGACTATATACTCTGTGCCGATGACAGAAATGTAAAAAACACCATCCGCATCACGGGTGGCGATCCGGATAATAAGATAATGCGGCTCCTGGACTTCTCTGACGAGCCGAGGAGCATAGCCGACCCATGGTATACGGGAGTTTTCGATATTACATACAGCGACATAGACGAAGGCCTCCGTGCCTTCCTGAAATATCTCGGTTACATTTAGATCATAAGGGGAAGGGACTTAACTTGAAATATATTATAATCGCGCTGATAGCGGGCTATTTTGTCTTCGTTTCGATCGGGGTTCGAATGGGACACAAGCCGTCAGATGTCGTGCGTATGAGTTTTGATGGACTCAGGACAGCAGGGGCACTGATGGCTATTTTGCTGCTCATAGGCGTACTGACCGGCAGCTGGCGCAGCTCCGGAACTATCGTTACATTCGTATACTACGGCATCCGGCTCATATGGCCGCATCTTTTTCTTATTGTAATTTTTCTGCTGACATGCCTGATGAGCTATGCTCTGGGCACATCGTTCGGCGTCGCGGGCACCGCGGGAGTTATATTCATGACGCTTGCCCGCAGCGGTAATGTTGATCCCACTATTGCGGCGGGTGTCGTCCTGTCCGGGATCTATTTCGGCGACCGCACATCTCCGGCCTCGTCTACGGCTTTTACCATAAAATAGGCGAGAAAGCCCCTATCCTCTGTAGGGAGCTCGCTGAAAAAGTTACTACAACTGTAACCAATATTACATTAACAACGCTAAACTGTTGGCGCTTTGTATACAATA
Organism: Lachnospiraceae bacterium; assembly: GCA_015057955.1. Lineage (GTDB taxonomy): Bacteria > Bacillota > Clostridia > Lachnospirales > Lachnospiraceae > RGIG5612. The sequence goes on from SVDE01000161.1 coordinate 5,263, forward strand.
GCACCTTGACAAGTAAATATTGCGATAAATTGTGTTTATCTAAGCGATTTACCAGATCAT
>SVDE01000162.1 GCA_015057955.1 Lachnospiraceae bacterium
ATTTCAAGAGCGGGCTGCTGGGTGGCTGTTGAAGGGTTGGCGCTGATGACCTTGTCGGCGCCCTTGCCTCCTGTGATCTTTCTTACAGCTGCAACCGGGTCCTCCTCGGCGCTGTTGATCAGATAGTCAGCTCCGAAAGTGGTTCCCTGATCAAGACGCAGCTGATTGATGTCGATAAGGATGACAGTCTTTGCACCGCGCATCTTGGCGATCCTGGTCATGAAGCATCCGATCGGGCCTGCTCCGATGACAACAACTGTATCACGGAAGCCGACTTCGATATTTTCAAGGCATGCGTAAACGCTTGTCATGGGCTCGCCGAGAGAAGCTGCCTCGAACTTAATGCCTTCAGGTATCTCATAAATGCCGCCATAGTGGATCTTTTCTCCGCCTACAGCAATATACTGTGCAAATCCGCCGGTGCCTGCGAGCTTGGCAACATGGTCATTTTCGCAGTTCTCGGAATGGCCGCTGATGCAGCTGTCACATTCCATGCAGTATGTGCCAGGGAACAGATAGAGTCTGTCACCGACTTTATATTTTGTTTCCTGAGGTCCGATCTCATCAACTATGCCGACGATCTCATGACCATATATAAAAGGATAAGCTCCTTTTCTGGAATCGGTAGTAAGGTTTCTTATGTCAGAACCGCAGAGTCCGACTGCCATGATCTTAAGGATAAGTCCGTCCTCGGGGCAGACAGGTTTATCTACTTCTTCATAACGTATATCTCCGGGTCCGTGCATTACTGCTGCAAACATTTTGTCCATATGGCATGATCCTCCTTTTTTAGTCTGACTTCATTATATTGTGTGCCGGAGTTGATTTCCATTCCGATAATTCCGCTTATTAGCGGAAACTCTCTGATTTATCAGCTTTTTTTCCGTCTGTAAGAGGAATAATTAGATTTGCTCCTATGATTGTCTTTTGTTAAATTATAATTGTATTAATATAGCCTGGGAGGTAACAAATGAACACTCTGCTCGGAATAGACTTGGGAACAACAAACATCAAAGGCATTATCATTGATGAAAACGGAAATGTGCTCGCTTCCGCATCCCGCCCCTGTACAACTTACAAGCCGGGTCCGCTCATGGTTGAGCAGAAAGCCGAAGAATGGTGGGACAACTGCGTACTGATACTGCGTGAACTGGTCGGAAAAGCCGGCAATGATGCTGTTCAGGCTATGCGCGGCATCTCAATCAGCTCACATGTTATCTCTCTTGTCCCTGTAGACAAGGATGGACATCCGGTGCGCAATGCCATTATCTATCAGGATTCAAGATCCGCGGCTGAAGTAGAAGAGATCTGCGAAACAGTCGGACGTGACAGATTCGTCAATATAGTCGGCGGACAGCCAAGCGTTGCCTTCCTTCCGAACAAGATACTCTGGTTTAAGAGAAATGAGCCGGAGCTTTTCGCAAAGACCGTCGTGATCCTTCAGGCAAACGGCTATCTGAATTATAAACTCACCGGCGTGTTCTCACAGGACGCTGACAATGCATCCCGTACTCAATGCTATTTCATGTCTGACATGACTATCTCTTCCGAGATCGCTGAGGCGGTCGGAGCTGACCTTGAAAGCCTTCTTCCGACTCCTGCAGCATGTACCGACATCATCGGTACAGTTACTAAAAAAGCGGCGGAAATGACCGGCCTCAAGGAAGGCGTTCCCGTTGTTGCCGGCGCGAGCGATGCCATGGCATCAATGTATGCAACCGGCATGAGCAGGCTGGGTGAAGCAGGCGAGTCATCAGGCACCACTTCCCTGGTATTTGTCGGTGCTGACAAGCCAAGTGCAAATGACGCTCCTGTCGTTACAAGACCCTGCTATATATTCGGAATGCCCTATTTATATGACGCGCCGATCGGGTCAGCAGGCGCATCCCTCAAATGGCTCATCGGTACACTCTGCCAGTCGGAAAGCGCAGCTGCGCAGACAGGCGGTCGGAATATATACGACTACCTGAATGAGATCGTGATGGACACTCCCGCAGGAAGCGGCGGTGTATTGTTCTTCCCGTATCTTGTAGCCGGAGAGCGCGCTCCCCTTTGGAATTCACATGCCCGCGGTATGTTCATCGGAATGAACATCGCGACTGAAAAGAAGCAGATCATCCGCGCTGTATATGAAGGAACAGCATTTGCACTGCGTCACGTCATCACTACAGTAAAAGGTACCGGCGGACAGGCAGAGTCCCTCAGAGTCACCGGCGGCGGTGCCGGAAGCAGTGCATGGAACCGCATCAAGGCTTCAATGCTCCACATGCCGGTTTATACGCTTGATGACAACGGCGGAGATGTACCTTTTGGCGACTGCCTCATTGCGGGTGTTGCTTCAGGTGTGTTCACTGACCTTACCGCTTCCATAAAGAACATGATACGCATAAAGGAGCAGTTCGATCCTGTCCCCGAATGGGAAAAGGTTTATGATCAGCTCTATCCGTATTATCTTGAGATGTACGCAAAGCTTGATGATACTCTGCGCAGGTTTAAAGAGACCGTTGACACTCTGTGATCTGCATGATAAAAAAATATCATGAGCGATTTTTTTGAGAAAAATCTTGCAATATTTACACCAGCTGACAAGGACCTCCTTAAGGAAAAGAAGGTCCTTGTAGCCGGCTGCGGCGGTCTTGGCGGTTCAATAATAGAGATCCTTGCCAGGAGCGGCATAGGACATCTGGTCCTTATCGACATGGATGTTTTCGAGCCTTCAAACATGAACAGGCAGATCCTGTGCACCACAGAAACTCTCGGAAAAGGGAAAGCCCAAACGGCTGCCGCGCGCGTTCTCTCGATCAATCCCGAAGCAGATGTTCAGGCAGTAACTGACAGACTGTGTGAAGACAACGCCCCGGCTCTCATAAGGGACTGCGATGTTGTCATAGATGCTCTCGATTCAGTAGCCTCAAGGCTCATGCTGGAAGAAGCCTGCGCAAAAGAGAATAAATATCTGATCCACGGCGCTGTCAACGGATGGTCACTTCAGATCGGAGTCTGCCCTCCCGGGACAAACATGCTCCTTGCTCTTTACGGCGGCAAAAATGCCACCGTCCATTCGGGCGGCGGCATTGCAATGACAGTTTTCTCATGTGCTTCTTTCGAAGTCTCCGAGGCAATAAAGATCCTTCTGGATCGCCCTGACAGTCTGTCGGGCAGTTTTCTCTTCTTTGATCTTTTATCCAAGGAGAGCCAGGTAATACCTATGCTCTGATCCTTGCTATGAATCTTGCCAGTTCGTCGTGTTTCCAGATTACGGGAACCGGATAAAGAGGATTGGCCTCCTTCATCGCCCATGCGATTATCTGCTCGACATCCTCGTCTTTTATCATGTCGACATATTCAGGGATATCCATCTCTTTTTTCATGTCCTCGATCCAGCGGATGAACTTATCCGCTTTTTCAGCATCATTCTTTCCTTCCATTCCGCAGACATCAGCAAGTTCGGCAAGCCTCTTGTGCGCTTTTGATCCAAACTCCCTCATGACATGAGGCAGGAGAATGGACATTGCCTTGCCATGGGCAACTCCGTAGAGACCGCCCAGTGTATGTCCCACAGCATGGACATATCCGACACATCCTCTTGTAAATGCGCGTCCGGCGAAGAACGCGGCTTTCTGCATGTTCTGACGCGCTTCAAGGTCTGATCCGTCGTGATATGCCTTAAGGAGGTTGTCATATATGAGTCTGACCGCTTTCTTTGAAAGGTCATTTTCCAGCGGAGTGTTATATGTATGGTTGGTATATGCTTCAACCGCATGTGCCAGAGCATCAAGTCCTGTAGTGGATGTGATGAACGGCGGAAGTCCCATTGTAAGTTCAGGATCGAGAACTGCGTATTTAGGCAGTATCGAAGGATCGTTGATCGAAGCTTTGTGGTGAGTTGCGGAGTCCGTTATTACGGCAGCGACTGTTGTCTCTGATCCCGTTCCCGCTGTTGTCGGTATCGCGAAGAAAAGAGGTATCTTCTTATGAACCTTCAGGATTCCCTGAAGCTGTGCAACGGTTTTCTTCGGATGAGCCGCTTTGGCTCCTATTCCCTTCGCGCAGTCCATCGGCGAGCCGCCGCCCATGGCGACTATCGCCTGGCAGCCGTTCTCCCTGTAGATCTTGAATCCTGCTTCAACATTATCGCTTGTGGGATTGGGATTTACATCAGAATAAACCGCATATTCCACGCCTTCCTCTTCAAGGGCTGCAAACAGCCCTTCAGGGAGACCAAGCTTCATCAGACCGTTATCGGTAACAACAAGCACTTTTCCGGCTCCCTTTTCCTTCAGCATCTGCGGAAGCTTCTTTATTGAACCGGGGCCTTCAATGTATTCCGGCATCCTGTAGCCGAGAAAATAGTTGGCAACTTTCATGACAGCCTGGAATATCCGGCAATATAGTCTGTACATACTGAACCCTCCTTTTACTTCTTCCGGTTCTTCGTATTCAACATTTATGGCTCCTTTGGGACACTTAAGTGCGCACTGGCCGCATCTGAAGCACTTTTTCTGATCGATCTCAAAAGGCTCCTTTATTTCGCCATGCGCTGCGCCTGCCTTGCAGACCCTGCTGCACATCGAACAGCCGATGCACTTATCCCTGTCAATGGTCACATTTTTTATCTTACGCTGCGTAAAGTCAGGAAGTATCGCGCCGTTCGGACATATGGCGGCACACTGGCCGCATCCTGCGCATTTTTCCCTGTCTATGTGATATCTGCTCTTTTCTGTGTCGACCGGCTGCGGTACGCCGAACAGGCATTCATATGCGCATGCCCCGCATCCCACACATCGGCTGCTGTCAATAATATAAGCCATGTCAACCTCCCGATGCTGGCGAGAGAAGCCAGATTTCTTCTCCGTCATTCAGCTTCCTGTTCTTTTTTGAACATCTTTCTCCGTTTATATAAACGATCGCGTCCTTGAAAGACAATGCAGGAGGATGTTCAAGCGAAGGATGCAGCTTTTTGTTTTCCGCATAAACCTCATCCACGCGCTTATTCAGCAGGGCAAATATGTCTCCCAGCCTTTCGGCATTTACCTGTTCACACGCAAGATGCGTATCCACTCTCAGCACGCCGAACAGTTTTATCGTAACATCAGCCATTGTTCATCGCCTCCTTTACGATACTCTCATAATATTCAGGATACAGTTTTACGCCAAACTTCTTTAATGTGCGGTATGTGGGTATGCCGTCCTTCCAGCCCCTTGCCCGGTAATAATCCTTTCTCAGTTTCTCGATCGGCACCTTTGTTTTCGGGTTATCGGGATCCTGGGTCACC
>SVDE01000040.1 GCA_015057955.1 Lachnospiraceae bacterium
CATCCGTCATGGCCGCCATGCACGTCTACAACACGGCATTCACCTACAAAAAGTACGGCCTGGGCCAGGCGGAAGCCCTGATCCTGTTCGCGGTCTGCGCGATCGTCGGTGTTACCCAGGTCTACATCGGTAAGAAAGGGGAGGTGGCAGCATGACACAGAACGAACTGGCCGCAAGAAAGAAAAAGACAATGCACGCCATTATGTGGATCGTGCTGCTGATCCTGTTTCTCTGCTTTATCGCGCCCTTTGTCCTGGTCGTTATCAACGTTTTCAAGACCAAGGGCGATATCACGGCAGATCCGCTGGCCCTTGTCGGCGCCCATGGATTTACGCTGAAGAACTTCCCTGAAGCCATGAAGAAAATGAACTTCTGGCTCGTCTTCATGAACTCCGCGATCATCACGATCAGCGCGACCGTCCTGACCATCATCGTGAGCGCGATGGCATCCTTCGTCATCGTCCGCAACCAGAAATGGAAGGCATGCTCCCTCCTTTTCGGAGCCATGGTCGCCTCCATGGTCATCCCCTTCCAGGTCCTGATGGTACCCCTGGTCTCCGTCTACGGCGGAACCCTGGGCGTCCTCAACCACCGTCCGACCCTGATCCTGATGCATGTCGGCTTCTCCGTCTCCATGGCCACCTTCATGTTCCACGGAGCGATCCACACCAACATCCCTCTGGAACTGGAGGAAGCAGCCCTGATCGACGGCTGCACCCGCTGGCAGACCTTCTGGAAGATCGTATTCCCCTTGCTCAAGCCCACGATCGCGACCGTCGCGATCATTGACGCCATGGCGTTCTGGAACGACTACCTCCTGCCCAGTCTGGTGCTGACCAAAAAGAACCTCTACACCATCCCGATCGCCACACAGGCCTTCTACGGGACCTACTCGACAGACATCGGCCTGGTCATGGCAGCCCTCCTGCTGGCAATGGCCCCGATCCTGATCCTCTACGTCTTCCTGCAGAAGTACATCGTCGAAGGTGTCACAAGCGGAGCGGTCAAAGGCTGACCCGGAGGTTATTACAGACACATTTTCCATTACCCTTTTCTTCTTGCATATGCGCCTTCGCGGACGGCAGGACCGGAACAGTGACCGGTTAGCTGATCAGTCTGCTGATCAGTTCATTGGCCGCTTCCGGAACCTGCCCGCGGATGCGCAGACGAATCCAACAGAAAAAAGAGCCGCAAGGCTCTTTTTTCTGTTGCGAGAAGATCCTGTCGAGTCCGGGGATGTACCGGGGCACTTACTGCGTGAGCCCGGTGACATTCCATTTGACTCACTTTTGAGTCCGGGGTGACGAGAGCCCCGGGGACCTACCTGCTGACTCGCCATGGGCCGGGGCACGCAATTGTTTCCGGTTTTGACCCCTGCTTTGTCATTTATCATGTATAATAGTTAAGAGAGGACATCCAACCGGACCGGCGCCAGGAAACTCTTTTTGAATTACTCTCTCTGAAAACGCGCCGATCCTTCCCCTTATCTGTAACTTACATAATGGACACATTTTCCAGGCATTAACATGTTACTTTTTTGTACAGTCAGGATTATATCCCCTGATTTACTGCATGATCATGACACAAATGATCTTTGCAGGGTATGATCATCAAAGGACTGAGCAGCCACATGAAAAAACGCATTCGGAGATATCTGCGCGATGCCCGGACCCGGAGCTTCTGGAGACGGTTCATCAGCATGATTGCATGCATTGTGGTGTTTTGTACGACCTATGCGCTCCTCCTCCCCGCGATCACCATGGAAAAGACAGCTGCCTGCGGATTTGAGGAACACCAGCACGTGGAGGAATGCTTTGAAGAAAAGCTGACCTGCGGCCTGGAGGAGGGCGGCGAACACACACATACGGCGGACTGCTACACCGTGGAAAAACACCTTGTATGCAAAGAAAATGAGCATGTCCACAATGAGGACTGCTATGACCCGGAAGGAAGACTTACCTGTGCACTCGGAGAACATTCGCACAACGGCGGATGCTACGAGATGGACAGGATTTTGTCATGCGGGCAGGAGGAAACGAAGGGCCACAAACATACGGCGGCCTGCTATGAAAAGATCCTGACATGCGGGAAACAGGTCCACTCCCACAGCCCGGCCTGCTATAAGTCGGGGACTGCGGAAAACGATAGAAAAGACTCTTCAGAGAGCAGGGAGAAAGACCGCGGCAGCGAAGAAGCTTCAGAGAGCAAGGAACTGGAGGAAAAGACCGGCCTGGAGACCGCCGACAACGAAACTGCAGAATTCCTCTATAAGGAAGAAGCAGGACAGGAAATCAACCTGTCTGACTTCCTGACACAGGAGACCTCCGTCTGGTTCAGACCCGCGGAGGCTGACGACTACGGCTGGAACCGCGTCGACGGCCGCGCTGAGGTCCTGCAGACAGACGACATCCGCCTCTATTATCAGTACACCATTCCCGCCGGGACCCTGGATCCGGACCACCCCGAAACCAGACTTGCCCTTCCGGAAAACATCACTCTCACCGATGATCAGATCGAATACATCAACACCGCCGGCGACCAGCGCGGCGCCCAGGTGATCAACGGCACCCGCCCGCCCAACGCAGCTCCGCAGGACGAAGAGACCGTCGCCGCCTGGTTCCGAATCGAAAACCACCCCGACGAAAATGAAAATACAGACGGCATGGACAGTGCCGGAAAAAACGACCTCGACATTCCCGCAGCAGAAAACGGGAGTGCTTTTGGCGAGCCTGTAAATGATAGGAAAACTGCTTTTGGCGAGCCCGCAGCAGATACTGAAACGACATTTGGAGGCCCCGTAACAGATAATGAAACTACTTTTGGCGGGCCCGCCCTGGATATCGTAATCACCTTCGATGACTCCGTGATCGAAGAAAACCGGGACCACTATGAGGACGGACACCTGACCCGCGCCGGCCGCGACGTCAGCGGCTTCTTCTCCATCGACATCTCCGTGGACCAGATCGATTTTGAAAAAGACACAAAAGAGGCCCGCATCCTCCTCGTCCCCGCCGATGCCGCAGTCGGGACCGAGGAAAACAGCGCTGTTCTGGCAATGATGGATGAAAATGGAGACAACGGAACAGAAGGTACTGAGGAAGACGGTCTGGAGGGAGATACTTTCCAGGAAGCAGACGATTTCAAGGAAGAAGATGATTTCCGGGAAGCAGAGGATTCTCAGGAAGACACTTTCCAGGAAGCAGAACCTTTTCAGGAAACAGACACTTATCAGGAAGAAGACGCAGGGAAAGACAACGCAGAACAGGGGCCTTCTGAGGAAGAAACTTTTCAGGCAGAAAATATCACGGAAGAGCAAACTGAATCTGCTGAAGAGGAACATGCGGACACCGGGGACGAAACAGTGATAGAGGAAGGCCAGGCGGAACCCGGTGACGAAGCGGCTCCAGAGGAAGGCCAGACAGAACCCGGTGACGAAGCGGCTCCGGAGGAAGATCAGACAGAGACTTCCCAGGCAAAAGGAAATGAGCAAGAACTGGCAGAAACCTCCCTCTCAACCCTGACCTTTGAAGGTGACGACTACACAGTCACTGCCACCTTCGACCAGACTGCTGGTATCCCCGCCGGCTCTGTCCTCTCTGTGAAAGAGATCACGCAAAAAGAAAAAGATTACCAGAATTACCGCGAACAGGCAGAACAGGCCGTGGGAGGCAATCCCGAAGAGACTATCGCCTGGGTGCGCCTCTTTGACATATCCATCGTAAAAGACGACCAGGTGGTTGAACCATCCGGTCCCGTTTCCATGCAGATCAACTACCGTGAGGCCATGGAACGCGCCTCCAATGCCGACGTCAAAACCGTCCACTTCGAAGGAGAAAAGGAGACACCCCGCGTCCTCGACACCGAGACCGGGGGCACTGCCACTGCCGTCGAACAGGTCTCCTTCGACACGGAGAGCTTTTCTGTTTTTGCCATTGTCGGAACAGTGATTGAAAAGACTGTACTGGCAAGTGACGGGCATAACTACAGGATCAGTGTCACATATGGCGACGATGCAGGCGTTCCGGAAGGAGCGGATCTGGCAGTTGAGGAAATCGCTCCGGAGTACGAGAACTATCTTGAAAAGGTGCAGGAAGCGCTCGGCCTTGATTCTGTTGACGAGCTTGGCTATATCCGGCTCTTTGATATCAAGATTGTTGATGCCTATGGCGAGAAGGTTGAGATCACCGCGCCGGTTGAAGTCAGGATTGAACTTGCGGATAAGGAAGAAGCAGCTGAAGCAGAAGGAATCGGCTTCAGCACCCGGGTCGTGCACTTTGCGGACGGGAGTGAGACCGGCGACGTACTTGACAGCATTGAAGTCACCGGCCTGCTCGGATCCGGCGAGGCTGCCGGATTAGGCGAAGACACAACGGATAGCACTGCTGAAGGTGTTGCGGAAGGTGCAGCCGAAGGAGTTGCTGTTTCGTTTGAGACTGACGGCTTTTCCGTATACGCAATTGTTGACGCTCCGGAGCCTGTACAGACAGAGATTCAGAAGGTGACAAGTCTTGATGAACTGGCGGACGGAACGGCATTTCTGATTTCTTATGACGGATTAAAGCATTATTTCGTCAATACCCTGAACGGCAACAACTGCTTTAATGAGATCGGAGATTCTGATAAGGCGTCCGAGTGGTATTTTGAGGCGGTAGACAGCCAGGCGGGGACCTATAAACTCTACACTTATGTCAACGGTGAAAAGAAGTATGTGAAGAATACCAGCGGAAATCTGGTGGGACTTGCGAATACGTCTGATACTGTGTTTGAAATCAGCGATGCCGGCGACGGGACCTTCTATTTCAAGAAGAAGGGTGAGAACAAGTGGCTGCAGCACTCCAACGGCGGCGGCGGAATCCGGTTTTATAAGGACAAAAACAATGCGATAAATTCAGAAATGACCATCACATACGCGTCGTCCTACAGACCGGAGGATGATCCGTATGACTTGGATGGCAAGTCGTTTGGCATCGCTTATTATAATGAATCTACCACGGGTACTGCGCTGACTCCGGATGCAATCAGCGGGAAAAACAGCCTTGCCCCTCAGAGTATGCTGATGCGTCCGGACATTCTGGATAATGAGGGTGTATTACTGGTCTCGTCAAACAGTGATATTACAGAGTGGACCTTCCACAGTGTATCGGAAGACACATATTACATTTCGGCCAATGTTAACGGGGAAGAGAAGTATCTGAAGATCGATGCCGGGAAGGCTGTTATGACAGACAGCCAGGAGGAGGCATCGGCGATCACTGCCAGGCCCGGCACAGGTTCGAATTCCGGCAAATGGCATTTCTCCGTTGATGGCTATTCTCTTAATTACTATACCGATAAAGACGGAAATGATAGAAGATTTAACAGCGCAACCGGAAGCGATGAACGCACTTGGATGAGCCTTGTTGAGAAATCACAGGAGCTGACGGATGATGACTTTGTCTCCTATACTGCCCGCAAGGTCAGTGTATCCGACACGGAATCTGTGCCTGACGGCGCGCAGGTTATTCTTTACACACGTATCTGGAATGATACGACGAAGCGTTATGAGTTTTATGCCGTGGATCACAACGGATCTCTGATCAGGTGCTACGAGAGCGGCGACGTCATCGAGTGGGTCGGAGGATCGATCAATACTGCTGTCTGGAACTTTACCGATTACCAGAATGGCGGCGTGTCCAGCTATTATTATGAGCTTCAGAATGTTTACTCAGGCAAGTATCTTGTGCCCAAGCTGGAAGGCGGACGGGTCTTGTCTGACAGTCCTGTCGGCGTTAATATGAACGGCCGCCGCTACGGCGATGACTATACCACCATTATCGCCTGGGACGACCCTTATTATGAGTATGCGGGAATCCGCACGGAGGATGGACACATCGTTTCCTGCCCGCTGGCGAAGGCGGAGGATTTCTATTTTGCGATTGTCCAGCCGAAGAAAGAGGAGCACGCGCTTACGGAAGTCGAGACAATCGACAGCAATGTATACGGCATCTCCATGAAGATGATCGATTATAACAATACGACGGGATCAAATCCGAACTGGCGTGACAAAGATCAGAGAGATTTCTTCAATGGAGATAACAACACCGAAGGACTCCTTTCAACAAATCTCGGAGATGACGGATACCCGACCTCAACACAGGCAAAGACCGACCATGTAGAGTCGCTTTCAAAGCTGTACAATGGCACGACGCCGGTAAACCATCTGTTCCTTGCGAGTAAGTACAACGAGAGCGGATATTTTGAATATGACAGCACGCAGAATGCGGCGCATTTGAATGAAGACGGAACCTTTACAGTCTACGATCAGCTCTTTGCCGTAGATACCAAAAATGGGCCGACCAGAACCCATGGTCAATTCATGCCTTACAACGAGATCGATACCAGCGTTATTGCGCCTTACACGAATCAGACGGACGTTCTAGGCAATCCTCTTCCCGACACCGATCCTCGCAAGGGTGAAGAAATGTTCTGGGCGAACGGGCCGGATGCGGATTATTTCTTCGGCATGGAGATGGAAGCCGGCTTCACTCAGACTGCAAGCGGTCTGGATGCCTGGGGACATGACATTATCTTTGAATTCTCGGGCGATGATGATTTCTGGTTTTATGTCGACGGGGAACTGGTACTGGATCTCGGCGGCGTGCATGCTGCAATGACGGGTACCATCAATTTCCGGACGGGAGAGGTCACCAGCAGCAGGGAAAACTCTACTCTGTATGAGATTTTTAAGAAAAACTATCAGACCCGGGGTATGAGCGAGGCTGAGATCAGCGCGAAGCTGGATGAGATTTTCACGCAAAACAGCAGCGGCCAGTATGTCTTTAAGGACTACACAAATCATACAATGAAGATGTTCTATATGGAGCGCGGCGCGGGCGCATCGAACCTGCATATGCGCTTCAATCTTGCTGCCGTAAAGCCCGGAACGGTTGTCCTCAGTAAGAGCATTTCAGGAACGGACAAGCCGGACTATGACCTGGCCGAGTTCCCGTATCAGATTTATTACAGGACAAAGGATGACGGCGGCACACAGGAGCATCTCCTTGAGGAGAAAAATGGTGACGATTATAACGTGACCTATGAAGGCAAGAGTACGCCGGTCAAATTCGTGTCGGAGTACACCCCTGCAGGAGGTGTGCATGAATACAGTAATGTTTTCTTCCTGAAGCCGGGACAGTCCGCCGAGATTCAGTTGCCGGAGAATGTGATTGACTACCGGATTGTCGAGTGCGGCATTAACCCTTCGATTTATGACAAGGTTACAGCGAATGATACTGAGCTCACGGGGACTGATGAAGACGGCGACAGGTGGAAGGATTTTGCCGTAGAGTACGATACTCCGGAGGAAAGAAGGAAGGTCGATTATGATAATCACGTCGATCCGAACGCGCTGCGCACTCTGAAAATCACAAAGCAGCTCTACGACGCGGACTCTGTAACGCTTCTGAGCCGGGAGGATGACCCGACGACGTTCTCGTTCCGCCTGTATCTCGGGACGGAGAATGATGAGGAGCCTACGCTTACCAATATGCATGAGTATCATGTGATGAATGAGCAGGGCTTTTACTGTAAATGGGACAACGTCTCTCAAAACTTTGTTTCCCTTGGCGTAAGTGACTGGGCAGAGGTTTCCGACGAAGACAAGACGGCCGCGACCTTTACAACGTCTCCAAATGGATCTATTTCCAAGATTCCCGCAGGATACAGCATTGTAATCCATGAACTGGTTGTGGGCTCGAAGTTTAAGGTAGAAGAGCGTGCCTATGAGCTTCCGGAGGGCTATACGCTGCGCGAGCAGGATGGATATACCCGCGTTGAGGGCTCCTATTTTACAGAAGAGGGTGAGAGCGCCAATGCCGGCATCATCCGAGATAACAGTTCGCCGGAGATCGAAGTCCGCAACCAGCGCGGCTGGGGTTTGACTGCCAGGAAAATCTGGTCCGATGCCGATTATATGGAATCTCATGCTGCGATTCAGATGGCCGTATTCATTGAAAATGAAGACGGAAGTCTGGATATGGTTCCTGATTCGCTCAAGACGCTGGATCCCGGAGCCGAAACCCTGTACTGGTACTACGACTCGCTTGCGGAAGGAACGACCTTCGATAAGTATGTAATCCGCGAGGTAGTAACAGACGGCTCACAGGTGACGATCATCGACCAGGGAGAAAAACTGGTCGTAAACGGAAAGCAGCAGGGTGAGTCTGAGGCAAGAGATTATACATACTCGGCCAGCTACACGCAGGGAAGAATCACGGGATCAAAAGAGGGTCTTGAGAATGTCCGAACTGATACGGTAACGAACGCACGAAGCGGTATTGTAATCAGGAAGATGCAGTGGGACGGCACATCGCCTCTTAAGGGGGCAACCTTCGTCCTTAAGGATGCAGATGGCAACAAAGTCGGACAGGATAAATATGTTTCCGATACCGATGGCCTTGTCACCGTCGCCTATCTTGCGAACGGTGAATATACCCTCACAGAAACCGGAACACCGAACGGTTACCAGGGAATTCCCGGCGATCTTATGATCACCGTAGACGGCAGCGAGGTTGAGATCAGCGGAGCGGCAGGTGTTCTGGAGATGTGTGAGTTAAAGCTCCCGACTGAAACAGAAGGCGACGAAGACAACATAGACGACGAAGATGACATGCAGATGCCGGAGATTACGGTAAGGAACAGGCGGATGCACCTTGAGGCGATTAAAACCGGAGAGGAGCAGGCCTTGCTTTCCGGCGCTCATTTTGCACTGTATCGCCAGGTTATAGGCGGAGATGGCAACCCGAGAAAAGACTATGCCCCTCTGACCGATTATACGGATCTTGTAACCGGAGAGAATGGTGTGATTCCGATGATCACCGAGGCGCTTGCTGCCGGGACCTATTATCTGACAGAGACGGACGCTCCTTCCGGGTATGATAAGCTCACGCAGGATGTTCTCTTCACAATCCACGCTGATGGAACGGTGTCTATCGCGGAAAACCAGGGTCAGCTGTGCAGCCTTGCTTCGAAGGAAGAGGAGGGCGTCATTACCTATACTCTTACAGTCAGCAATGTTAAGGCTCTTCGCAAGATACAGATAAAGAAGGCTGACATTGCCGATCCGCTGAACACGGCACTCGAAGGCGCCGAATTTGACCTGTATAAGGTGACAGACGGCGTAAGGGAAGAGAAGCCCATGTACACTGGCCTTCGTTCGGGGAACGACGGTCTGCTGGCAGCAGGGAATGTGAAGATTTTTGAACTTGAAAACGGAACCTACCACCTTGTAGAAACAAAGGCTCCCGACGGATACAACATGAAGACAGAAGCGGTGGTTATTACGATCACGGACAGACCCGCCGGAACTCAGGGCGGGAGCCCGGAAACATCTGAACCGGGTAACGGTTCAGAAACATCGGAATCGGGCAATGACTCCGGGACTCAGGGCACAGCTGTAATCAGCTATGATGACCAGACCTCTTTCTCAAGAAGCGGAGAGGGCGTGATCTACGATCCGGAGAACGATCTATATACAATTCATGTTACAAATGCCGGCGGCTACGAGCTGCCATCCACCGGAGGTCCCGGAACCGGCCTGATTTACCTTCTCGGCATTCTGCTCACCGCATTCGCCGGAGCGGGTCTGGCGATGAGGCGGAGAAGGAGAGATGCGGCGTAATACCAGCGTTTCTTTATGATCCTCGGCAGCTTCTTGATCCTTGGAGCGGGCGTACTGCTGTGGAGGAGACGGAGATTGATTTAACAAAAGGTTATCAGAGAAGCTGGTCTTCAGGAAACTGGAGATCAGCTTTCTCTTTACGGTGAGGTTAGCCAAGACTAACAGCGCAAAGCTGATTCGAGAAAGTTGTTGAAAAAGGTAGCTTTTTGATGTATGATATTTGAGTAGGAGTTTAACCATCACTAAGAGGTGAGATCTATGGCACGTCAAAAGAAGAACGGGCAGTATTTGAACGTCAAAATCGATGTAAATGTGTACCGGAGATTGGAGGATTTCTGTGAGAATACGGGATATACCAAGACGGCTGCCGTAGAGAGAGCCCTTACAATACTGATGAATAACCACGAGGCTGATCAGGAGACTCTTCGGAGAATAGCGGACGGATCGGTAAAACTCGTAGAGACCGGAGGTGATGAGCATGCCTAAGACGCCGGAGCAGATTGCGCGGGAGGCGATTGACCGCAGGCTGAATGACGCCGGTTGGATCATTCAGGATATGAACAGGATTAATCTGTCTGCTTCTCCTGGTGTGGCAATCCGTGAATTTCCGACGAGTACCGGGCCGGTCGACTATGCCCTGTTTGTGGATGGAAAGCCTGTGGGAGTTGTCGAAGCTAAGAAAGATACTGAGGGGCAGAACATTACAGTTGTGGAAGGACAGTCATCTCGATATGCGAACAGCACATTCAAATATCTTGATGAAGGGTATGAGATCCGGTTTGCTTATGAGGCAACCGGTACCCTGACGCGCTTTACTGACTTTCACGATATAAAATACCGGTCACGCCCTGTCTTTTCCTTTCATCAACCGGAAACGCTCCGGGATTTAATTGCGGCTCCCGATACCGTCAGAAATAATCTGAAGCATCTGCCGGAACTGGATACAACAGGATTCCGCAAATGTCAGGAGATCGCCATTACGAATCTTGATACTTCCTTTGCGGAGAACAGGCCGAAAGCACTGGTGCAGATGGCCACCGGTGCGGGGAAGACCTTCACCGCGATCACGGAATCCTATCGCCTGCTTACTTACGGGAAGATGAACAGAATTCTCTTTCTTGTGGATACAAAATCGCTCGGGGTGCAGGCGGAGCAGGAGTTCAGAGCCTATGTGCCGAATGGGGAGCAGCGTGTCTTCTCGGATATTTTTGGTGTGCGGCTTTTGAAGAAGTCTGTCATGTCCCCATCGAACCAGGTCTATATCAGCACGATCCAAAGGATGTATTCTATCCTGAAGGGAGAAGAACTGTCTGAAGAAGATGAAGATATAGAAGATGAGATTGACCGCGACCAGGAGAGCAGGCCGCCGGTGATCGTTGTGTACAATAAAAAGTATCCGCCGGAATTCTTTGACTGCATTATCGTCGATGAATGCCATAGGTCGATCTATAACGTGTGGTCGCAGGTACTGGAGTATTTTGATGCATTCATTATCGGCCTGACGGCAACACCGGAGAAGAGGACATTTGCCTTTTTCAATCAGAATGTAGTCAGCGAATATTCCCGTGAGAAGGCAATTATTGACCGGGTGAACGTCGGCGAGGACATCTATCTGATTAATACAGAAATCACCCAGAACGGCGCTATGATCATGAAGCGTCTTGCGGAATATCGGGATCGTCTGACCCGGGCAAAACGCTGGCGTCAGATGGATGAGGATATGGTCTATAATCCGGGAATGCTGGATGTGGATGTTGTGAATCCGAGCCAGATCCGTGCGGTCATACAGACATATCGGGACAAGGTATTTACGGAGCTGTTCCCGCGCAGAAAGAATGTGCCGAAGACACTGATCTTTGCCAAAAATGACAGCCATGCCGATGATATCGTGCAGATCGTCAGAGAGGTGTTCGGTGAGGGAAATGAATTCTGCCAGAAGATCACCTGCAAGGCAAAGAAGGCAGACGAGGCTCTGAGCAATTTCCGTAACCAGTTCTATCCCCGCATTGCAGTGACGGTCGAAATGATCGCCACCGGAACGGACGTGAAACCGCTGGAATGCCTGATCTTCATGCGTGATGTCCGGAGCAAGGGCCACTACGAACAGATGCTCGGTCGTGGAACCAGGGTGTTGAAACTGGAAGACCTGAAGATGGTTTCCGGTGATGACGCCACAGAAAAGGATCACTTTGTCGTGATCGATGCCGTCGGCGTAACAAAATCCAAGAAGACGGAAACAAGGCCACTGGAGTATAAGCCCCATGTGAGTCTGACAGAGCTTATGAAACGGGCATCGCTCGGAACGAAAGATCCGGAGATCCTTACATCACTGGCAAATCGTCTTATCCGGCTGAGCACAAAACTGAAGCCAGAGGAACTGGACGAGTTTGAAGCCAAAGTAGGGAAGCCAATTAGTACTGTTGCTGAAGATCTGCTCAACGCCTTCGATGAAGATGTGGTTGCTGCAAGGGCCGGTGTCACGCTTGACCCGGACAGAGAGCCAAGCCCGGAAGAGCAGGATAAGCTTGATGCTGCTCAGGAGGAGCTGATCAAAGAAGCAGAGCAGCCATTCAACGATCCCGACAACAGGGATTATATTGAGGATGTCCGCAAGAAGCATGACCAGATCATCGACAACGTGAACATCGATTCTGTCACTTATGCTGGCTGGGACAAAGACCGTGAGAGTAACGCTGATCAAGTAATCAGGAGCTTTCATGAATTTATCGAAGAGAACAAGGATGAGATCCTTGCCCTGCGGATCATTTATGATCAGAGGTATTCAGACCGCCCGATGGCGATAAAGAAACTGAAGGAGCTGTATGAAAAGTTGCAGCAGGAGCATATCACCATTGAACGGCTCTGGGATTGCTATGCCATTAAGAAGCCGGACAAAGTGAAGCGTGGCACGATCGGACAGCTGGCGGATCTGATTTCCATTATTCGGTTCGAGATGGGCTATGCCGATAACCTGCAACCGTTTGCTGACAAGGTGAACTATAATTTCATGCAGTGGACGCTGAAGCGGAACGCGGGTGCCGTGCATTTTACGGATGAGCAGATGGAATGGCTGCGATTGGTGAAGGATCATATTGCTGCGAGCCTGAGTATTAGCGCAGATGATCTGGATTATACGCCGTTCGACCGAAAAGGCGGTCTCGGCAGGTTTTATGAGGTGTTCGGGGATCAGTATCTGGAGATACTTGACGAGATGAATATAGAATTGGTGGCGTAAGGAGACCGTACGATGATATTTAGTGATATTGCCGGAGAAAATGGAATTTTCTGTGATGGCGATTGGATTGAAAAAAAAGATCAAGATCCTAATGGGGAAGTGCGGTTAATCCAACTTGCCGATATTGGAGCAGGTGAATTTTTGGACAAATCTAATAGGTTTGTAAGCAATGCCACTGCTGAGAGTCTCAACTGCACATTACTGCATGAGGGAGATCTTCTAATATCAAGACTTGGCGAACCATTATGTAAGGCATGTATATTTCCTTTGGAAGGAAAGTTTATTACCGCAGTAGATGTTGCGATTCTAAGAATAAATAGTGCAAAAGTCGACGCCAGATATCTTTTATACCTTATAAATTCACCGTGGTTTAAGGAACGGATAAAGAAATATGAGAGTGGTACGACAAGAAAGCGTATTTCACGTAAGAATTTAGATAGAGTTGAAATGCAGTTTCCTACTGTTTCGGAACAGCGTCGCATCGTCTCCCGAATCGAAGAACTGTTTTCTGAACTGGACAACAGCGTCAGTACATTGCAGAAGACAAAGGAGCAGCTGGCTGTTTATCGGCAGGCTGTGTTGAAGGAGGCATTTGAAGGTAAATTCAGTCTTATATGGAGAAAAGAAAATCCAAATGAATCTGGTTTTCGAGATTATGACAGTATTTCATTAAAGAATGTCTGCTTTAAAGACATATCTGGAGATGAAAATGAGTTGAAGCTTGAAATTCCAAAGACGTGGCGAAAGACGAGGCTTGGTGAAGTATTTAAAGTTGAAGTCGGAGGAACTCCAAAGAGGGCGAAACCAGAGTATTGGAATGGCGGTATTCACTGGGTTAGTAGTGGAGAGGTGCACTTTAATCGAATATGTGAAACGGAAGAGACTATATCTGAAGATGGCTTAGCGCATACATCTACCGCAATTCACAAACCAGGGACAGTTATGCTTGCAATGATAGGAGAGGGAAAAACTCGTGGACAAGCTGCTATTTTAGATGTTCCTGCAGCTCATAATCAGAATACAGCTGCAATTCTCGTTTCAGAAACCCTCTGTGAACCACTGTTTGTTTATTACTTTTTATTGTTAACGTATGACCACACAAGAAGAGTCGGGTCTGGAAATAATCAGAAAGCTCTGAACAAGGAAAGAGTAAAAGCGTTAAGAATGCCGCTTCCTTCTTTCAAGGAACAGAAGATAATTGTATCAGAAATCGAATCCCGCCTCTCCGTTTGTGATTCTATCGAACAAACAGTAGACACCGCACTCCAACAGGCGGAAGCAATGCGCCAATCCATCCTGAAACAGGCATTCGAAGGGAGATTATAATCATGGCCGAATTATTGACACAAACCAGTTCTATTGTTTCAAAGGTCTGGGGCCTTTGTAATCCTCTTCGGGATGACGGTGTTTCTTATGGTGATTATCTGGAACAGCTGACCTATCTTATTTTCCTGAAGATGGCGGATGAGTATTCCAAACTGCCCTACAACCGTGATAGTGGGATTCCTGCTGGATGCACATGGCAGGATATGCGCTCGCTCAAGGGCACGGAGTTGGAGGAAAAATACAAAACCATTCTGGAGACCCTCGGAAAGCAGAGTGGCCTTCTCGGCAGCATCTTTTTCCAGTCTTCCAACAAGATCAGCAAGGCCGCTATTCTGAAGCGTGTCGTTGATATGATCGACGGCGAGAAATGGGTGTCCATGTCCTCGGATGTAAAGGGCGATATCTACGAGGGCCTTCTTCAGAAAAACGCGGAAGATACCAAGAGCGGAGCCGGGCAGTATTTCACGCCCCGATCACTGATTCGGACGATGGTGCGCTGTATGCGTCCGGAACCAGGAAAGACCATCGCAGATCCATGTTGCGGCAGCGGCGGCTTTTTCCTTGCTTCACAGGATTTTATCGCGAATGAATACAGGGAGACACTTGACCGGGATCAGAAGGAATTCCTGAAGAATAAGACCTTCTACGGAACAGAGCTGGTTCCGACAACATTTAAGCTCTGCCTGATGAATCTGTATTTGCACAATATCGGCGATATCTACGGAGATGTACCGGTCAAACAGGCGGATGCGTTGCTGACTGATCCCGGATATCGTGTGGACTATGTGCTCACGAATCCGCCCTTTGGAAAAAAATCCTCCATTACCTTTACGAATGAGGAAGGGGAGACGGAGGACGAGGATCTTGTCTACAACCGGTCTGAGTTCTGGACGACCAGCTCCAACAAGCAGCTGAACTTTGTGCAGCATATTTATACGATCCTGAATTCTACTGGAAAGGCAGCAGTCGTCGTGCCGGATAACGTGCTCTTTGAAGGCGGGGCCGGTGAAACGGTGCGGGAGCAGCTTCTGCAGAACACCGATTTGCATACGATCCTGCGTCTGCCTACCGGCATATTCTATAAGCAGGGCGTGAAAGCGAATGTAATTTTCTTTGACAAGCGGCCTGCCAGCCCGGAGCGTCAGACAAGGGAGGTCTGGATCTATGACTTCCGGACAAACATACATTTCACATTGAAGCAGAATCCGATGAAGGAAAGCGATCTCGACGATTTTGTCGCTTGCTTCAATCCTGAAAACCGGCACCAGAGGAAGGAAACCTGGTCGGAAGAGAATCCGGATGGGAGATGGAGAAAGTTCAGTGTTGACGAGATCTGGAAGAGGGATAAAAAGAGTCTGGATATCTTTTGGGTAAAGGATAAGAGTCTTGCAGATCTTGACAATTTACCGGAACCAGATGTGCTGGCTGAGGATATCATTGAAAACTTGCAGAGTGCGCTCGAAGGATTTCAGGCGCTGCAGGTAAAGCTGAGCACGTATAAGAATAACCATTGACATGAGGTTGTTACGGCAGATACAACGATGTCCCGGAGCCGCCGGGATGGATCAGGAAAGATGTGATAGAGCGGTGCAGACGCTTCGCAGACCTGTCGGTTTGCGGGGTGTTTTCTTCTGCCTGAATGCACAAATCCATCCGCGCATCTTTGTTCAATTATCCCGCCGAATTGACTTGCTATGTGTCCGCTTTAGAGTGATTAATACACTACACAAGGTTTTTTCTGAATCTATTAAGAGATACAGAGCCATTTATACTTGGAATGTCTGCAGGCTGCTTTTGGTCGTTGCTCTCTTGTATAATCGGCGGAGGTACGTTGATATTAACTACTGAAGTTATAGCAAAGAGAAGATCTGAATGATTTAGGGAAGAACCGCCACCGGCGGTCCCGGCACCACCCTGATCCACTACCTCGGCCTCCTGCTCACAGGCCTTGCAGGCATTGGGTTATTGCTGAAGAGAAATGGACACAAAAGGAACGCGTAAAACTGTCACATTGATATGACTGAACAGCAAGCAGCAGGCGGCAGTGTCGCAGAGGCCGCAGCACATAAACACGATTGGCTCCGTGAGGATAAAAACCCATGGAGCCACGTCTTTTGATGGATATGAAACCTATGAAAAATACGACTGCCTTCTCCCATCGTCCCGACACATCCCCCCGGCGTGTCCTTAGGATCCTGCTGCTCGCAGCCGCAGACCTGGTCCTCGCCGCGGGGATCGCTTTTTTTGTCTATGTATCGATTTATTATCATCCGGAGGAAGCTGCCACAGAGGCGCTTGTTTCCGATGCGGCCGTCCGGGTGGAGCAAAGGGACGACGGCTGGTTTTTTGATGGGCCTTCGGAGGAGAAACTTCTGGTCTTTTATCCGGGCGCGAAGGTGGGGGAGACTGCCTATGCGCCTTTTCTGCGCCGGCTGGCGGTGCAGGGGATGGACGCATATCTGGTCAAAATGCCCTTTCATCTGGCTGTTTTTGGTGCCGGGCGGGCGGCTGCGGTTCTGGAGGATCCGGCCTTTGCCGGTTACACGCAGCGCTATGTCGGCGGGCATTCGCTGGGAGGCGCGATGGCGGCTTCCTTCGCTGCATCCAATACATCCTGCACCCCCAACCTGGACGGTGTGATCCTGTTTGCGGCCTATCCGACGAAGAAGCTGGACGACTCCCTGCAGGAGCTCAGTATTTACGGGTCGGAGGACCGGATCCTGAACAGGCAGGCTCTGCGGCAGGGGCGGGAGTATGCGCCTGCGGATTTTACGGAATATGTGATCCGGGGCGGCAACCACGCCGGGTTCGGAAATTACGGTTTTCAAAAGGGAGACGGGGAGGCCACAATTTCCGCAGAGGACCAGCAGAAGGAGGCTGTCAGGGCGGTGATGAATTTTGTTTCCGCCCGGGAAAAAGCCTGCCGGGAAAGCGGGAAAGCCTCCTTTTAAAAGAGTATTGGAAGTGTTAAAATCCATTTGATGAATCACACCGTATTTTCGCGCATGAGCAGGAGGTCTGCGGGATGGCAATCAGAATCGCTGTCGGGGATGAGAGTTTCGACGAGATCAGAAAAGCCGGTCTTTATTATGTGGATAAGACAGACTTATTATATGATCTTGTGGGGCAGACGAATAATAAGGTCACTCTGTTTACCCGTCCCCGTCGCTTTGGCAAAACGCTCAACATGAGCATGATGGAAAGCTTCTTTGATAGAAACCGCGATAGCAGGACTGTGTTTGAGGGACTTGATATCACCCGGCATGAGGATTTTTGCGGGGAGTGGATGAATCAGTACCCTGTTTTGTCCTTGTCATTTAAGGATGTGGACGGTCTGACTTTCGAAAAAGCTTATGCGAAGCTGGCAGCAGTGATCGCTGACCTGTGTAAAAAACTGGATCGACTGCCTTCACACAAAGAGGTCAACGGGGCTGACGCGGAAGTTTTTGAACGGCTGATGTATCAGAGAGCAACGGATGCGGATCTGCAAAACTCTCTCAAAACCATCAAGCGCATGATGCATGCAGTATATGGCAGGCCGGTGATCCTGCTGATTGATGAATATGATGTTCCGCTTGCAAAGGCGAGCGAGAAGAATACTGATGAAAACAAGTATTATGTGCAGATGCTTGACGTGATCAAGGGGATGCTCAGCATAAGCCTTAAGACGAATGAGTATCTGAAGTTTGCTGTGATCACCGGATGCCTCCGTATAGCCAAGGAGAGTATCTTTACCGGTACAA
The DNA here is from genome assembly GCA_015057955.1 of Lachnospiraceae bacterium. Lineage (GTDB taxonomy): Bacteria > Bacillota > Clostridia > Lachnospirales > Lachnospiraceae > RGIG5612. The sequence goes on from SVDE01000040.1 coordinate 17,963, forward strand.
ACAATTTTGCATCCTATTCTGTGCTGGACGAACGGTTCAGCAGTTATTTCGGTTTTACCCGGGAAGAGGTGGACCGGCTTCTGGCCGCCGCCGGCCTGGAGGCTCAGGCGGATACTTTCGAGTCATGGTATGACGGCTATTTATTCGGGACCACATCCGTGTACTGCCCATGGGATGTGGTGAGTTATGTTTCCGATTTGCTCTTTAAACCGGCGTCGAACCCTAAAAACTATTGGAAAAACACCAGCAGCAACGGTGTGATCAAAGAGTTCGTTGGCCGTTTCAGAGTATCGGGTAAGTTTGAGGCCCTGATGAACAGGGGGACTATCAAAGAGACGGTATCTGATGAACTCACCTATGATATTCTGCACGAAACGGAACAGAATCTCTGGAGCGTGTTGTTGATGACCGGTTACCTGACCAAAGCGTATGCAGAGGAGGTGGGGGACACAGTCACACTGAAGATTCCCAATATGGAAATAGCCGCTATTTTTCAGGATGCTGTGGCAACGCATTTTACAGAAACCTTGGATATCTCAAAACAACAAGCTCTGATGGATGCCCTGTGGGCCGGCGAGACGGAAACAGCGTCCAGGCTTATGTCAGATCTTCTGTGGAAAACGATCAGCTACATGGATTACCACGAGGATTATTATCACGCTTTTATGGCGGGCCTTTTTGTGGGCAGGGGATATGAGACGGAGTCAAATAAGGAACGGGGACTTGGCAGACCGGATCTGCAGCTGACTGATATTGATGGCAGAAGAGCCATGATCATCGAGGCAAAGAAGTCTGACAGTGCGGCGCAGATGGAAAAGGACTGCGAAGAGGCTTTAAAACAGATCGTGGATGAGGAGTACGCAAAAAACCTGGATGACGGCTATGAGCAGATCCTCTGTTACGGGATCGCTTTCTACCGGAAGTCCGCGATGATCAGGAAACTGTGATGCGCAGACGGGCGGGAAGGACACATTTTCCCCTTCAGGCTGCACATTTTATCGACTATTATTCGGATGTACAGGACGTCAAAATATTACATATTTTGCTCATCCTGTGCCTGCTCTTTGACGTCTTTATTGAGATGCTGTGTGGTAAGATAAAGCATAAGAACCTGTTTATGTGAAGGATTCCCGGTTACAGGCCTTCGCGGCTTGTGCGGCCGAGCCCTTATTCCTGACAGGATTCTATCTCTGTCAGGGCCTGTTCCTGACAGGATCTTGTCTCTGTCAGGGCCTTATTCCTGGCAGGAGTTTATCCCCGGCGTGGCCGGGAGAGAGATGAAACGTACTATCACGAGGCTGAGATAAAGACCTATGAAAAAACGAAGAGATTTCATTAAAAAATTCTTCAAGCAGGGGATCGCGGTGCTGCTGGCACTGGTGGTCGTTATTTCCTATGGCCTTTATCGCTTTTCAGACAGAACTCTGCGGGCCGGAAACGTCACCAGGGAGATGTCTGCCGGCATGTACGACAGCGATTCTGAAGACGGCGCCGAGGAGGAGCCGCTTGAGGTCGTCCTGGGAGATCCTTTCCCGGGCCAGGAGGAAGAGGACAGCTTCATTACCTCTGAGGAATCCGGAGACGGCGGGCTTGATGCGGAAGCGGACAGTCTGCAGGATGCGGAAGACGCCGGCGGGAACGCGGAAGCGGACGGCCTGCCGGACAGTGACGCGGAAGGCTCGGGAGAGAACGCGGACGGTCTGCAGGAAGATGAGACGGAAGGCGCAGGGGAGGCTGCGGACGGTGAAGAAGGTCTGCAGGATCCCGATGCGGAAGGCGCGGGAGAGTCCGCTGCCGGGCAGGCGCCTGAAGAAAATATGGATGGGACAGAAGGCTCTGACGGCGGATCCGCCCAGGGCCTTGAAGGCATGCAGGAAAGTACTGCGGAAGAAGACCGTCAGGAATTTACGGGCATCGACGGCAATGGGGCCGCAGATGCCTTTTCGGACTCCGCAGGCGGTTCCCCGGACAGCTGGGCCGATCAGAGCGGTGCTTCCGGGTACTGGGCAGAGGAGTCGGCAGGAGCCTCCCACGATGCCTTTT
>SVDE01000041.1 GCA_015057955.1 Lachnospiraceae bacterium
ATACAGGATCCTTGAGAAAATGTCCCTGCCGTAAAGGTCGGTTCCGAACAGATGAGCCGCACTTGGAGCCTGGTTGGCGTTTATGGGGTCGATCGTGGCAAAGTCATATGGTGCGATAATAGGCGCAAATACACCAAGCAGCACCAGCAGCAGTATGAGGATGACTCCGGCAACAGCCAGTTTGTTGCGAAGGAACTGCCTTACCACTACAAAGAAAGTGGTATCCTTCCATGTCCTTTTCCTGAGAAGATGGGATTCGGCAGCAGATAATTCCGGTACAAAATTTGTATTTTCAGGCATTTGCTGCTGCACCTCCTTTTATCCTCAGCGGCCGTTTTCTGCCGCTGTTCTGATACATGGCTTTGATCCTGGGATCGATAAAGGCATAAGCGATGTCCATTAAGAGCACCACTATGCAGAACAGAAGGGCAAGCACGGTAACTCCGCCGCGTACTATCGGATAATCTCTGTTTCCCACTGCCTGGATTATGTAATAACCAATACCGGGGATCGCAAAAACTGTCTCGATAACAACTGTTCCGCCCAGGGCTGTTCCGAAATGGGTTCCGATAAATGTGATAATGGGCAGCATTGCGTTCGGAAGAGCGTGTACATAAAGGATCTTCCGCTCCGGAACACCTTTCGCCCTTGCGGTCACAACATAGTCAGAATGGATGACCTCCAGCATCTGGGACCTTGTCATTCGTGTCATGCCGCCGATGCCCATGAGGCCGTTGGCAAGACAGGGCAGTATGTATGAGTACCAATGATCAACACCTGAAATGGGAAGCCAGTTCAGGTTTAGTCCGAATTCCAGCATGAGCAGCATGCCAAGCCAGAAACCGGGAACGGATATTCCTATCATGGCGAGCAGGATACAGAGCTTGTCGACAAAACCGTTCTGGTGTTTTGCTGCAGTGATGCCAAGCGGAATGGCTACGATGACCTGCAGAACGCAGCAGATCGCAGCGATAAGGACTGTTCTCGGAAGTCTGGCAAATACCTCAGCCGCTACATTTGTCTTAAGGACATATGATGTGCCGAGGTCCAGATGCAGGAACAGATCCCTTAAGAATATCAGCATCTGTATCAGGAATGGTTTGTCCAGACCGAGCAGAGCCTGCTGCTGGGCATATTGTTCAGGTGTGGCATTGTCACCGAGAATGATCTGTACCGGGTCTCCCGGGGCAATGTACATTATTGAAAAAATAACAATTGCAACGCATAGAAGAACCGGGATGATCATTAATATTCTTTTGATTATATATCTTATCATCTTGGATTAATTCCCCCTTGAAAACAGAAGCGGGCACTGACAAAAGCAGCGCCCGCTTTCAGACATTTGCCGAACACGCTTGCGGGCAAGCGACGGATCATTTGACCTTGATGAACGCTCCGAAGATATTATCTTCAGGGATCGATGAATTCATGTAGACTATGGAGTCTTTTCCGATGAATACCTTCGGTCCGTAGTAGAGGCCATATACGTAGCAGTTGTCTGATACATAGTCTATAAGAGCCTTTACAGCTTCTTCTGATGTTGTCTCAACGCCGGCAGCAGCTTCATAGAGCTTCTGAAGTTCGGGATCATTGATGTAGCAGTAGTTAAGGCCTGTGCCTCTTCCGGTGTTGTCAAGCTCCTGCATGGATTTGCAGATGTAATCGTCTGTAGCCTGAAGTCCGTTGAGCTTCATGTCATATTCGGTACCGGCAGCATCTGACTCAAGAGACCTGTACTGAGGCATGTCATATTCAAGAGTTTCAACATTGATACCTACGATCGAGAGATACTGTTTGATGAGCGGAGCGGCAGCTTTGATAAGAGCGTTAGGCTGTACAAGGATCCTGAGGGTCTCTCCGTTGTATGATGACTTGTCCAGATATTCTTTTGCTATGGCAGCGTCATACTTGTAGTAGTCGTCAGAACCCATGCTTTCATCAACATCAAAGAGGTTGGGATTTGAAGGCATTGTGCAGGCGGATCCTACCGGGCCGTGGGCAGTGAAGGCGCATGCAGCTGAATCGATGGCATGTGCGATCGCCTTGCGAAGATTGATATCACCGCAGGGGCTGTTTTCGCTGCAGTTGAATGTAATATGGACATATGCGTTGTTTGAGCCGTAACTGATCGCATATCCGTCTTTTGCACCGTTCTCGTCCATGAAGTTTCCTCTGTCTGCTGCAGTGATGTCAGCTACGAAATCAACGCCGCCGTTCTGGAGTTCCATGGCAATGGTAGATGCGTCAGTAATGACCTTGATCATGACTTTGTCGGGATTATGTGTGTTCCTGTCGCAGATATACTGTTCGTCAGTCTGCCAGTAATCAGCTCTCTTGTTGAATACATATACAGAGCCGGAGATCGTGGCGGAAGGATCGAGTACATATCCGCCTGTAGCTGTGGGAACAGCTGTGAATCCGTCACCGCTTTCCTCGTATGCTTTCTGGCTGTAGATATAAATGTAAGTGGCAAATGCTTCAAACTGTCCGACTGATTCAGGCGCAAATGTAACTTCGAAAGTTGTATCATCTACCGCATGATAGTCTGTGATGCTGGCGAAAATGCTGGAATTCTGTCCGTCTTCGATATATTTGCCGATGCAGAAGCAGACATCTTCAGCAGTAATGGTATTGCCTGCGCTGTCTGTTACATAATCAAAGATCTCAACAGTGTAGGTACCTTTGCCGTCAGTTTCATAGCTTTTTCCTATGATCGGAAGGAGTTCACCTGAGGCAGGATCAGCCCAGAAGAGAGGCTCATAAACAAGAACATGCATGGACTTGCGGCCGGTCATAAGAGCACCGCCGGGATACATGTTTCCTACATCGTTAATTGAACCCACGGTGAGTTCGAAAGGCTCAAATTCGATCTGTGATGCGTCAACGGTTGTTTCCTCAAGCTCGGGAAGGGTGGCAGCTGTTGTAGCGTCAGCAGAGCCTGCAGCATTTCCTGAGCCGGATGGTGCGGTCGTCTGGGCAGCAGTTGTTCCGGTGTTTGAGCCTGAGCCGCATGCGGCAAGAAGTGTGGAGGCCATTATTATGGCCATGATGAGTGCAGATACTTTTTTCATGTTTTTCCTCCTGTTTTGTGAATTGCAAGCATTTTATTGGTTGATTGAAAAAACGAATTTGTTCAAATTAAGTTAAAGGCGTAAACTTATGCTAGAATAAACTGTAAACATGTATACGGAGTAGATGATGACTATCACACAGTTGAGATATTTTGTTGCGGTCTGCAAATACGGAAAGATCAGGACGGCGGCTGAGAGACTTTTTGTTTCCGCGCCGACACTTTCAGTGGCGGTAAGAAACCTTGAAGAGGAACTTGATGTTTCACTGTTCATAAGAAGCAACGGACGTCTCATACTTACTGAAGCAGGTAAGCAGCTTCTCCAGTATGCCAATAACATTCTTGCCGAGTGTGACGGCATAGAGGCGGAAGTCAAAAGGATCAAGAACAGTATGTCCGTGATCCATATAGGAGCACCATCTACACTGTGTGAGTACCCTGCGGCCAAGCTGATCGAAGGATTCATGACAGAGCATCCCTCCGTTCTGTTCGAACTGTCCCAGATGTCCTCCCTGGAAGCATTGCAGCAGCTGGAGGAGGGAAAGATCGATTTCGCGATATGCGACGGACAGGAAGTACATTCCGACACCGTTGAATCGATAGAACTGCTTGAAAGCACAGTCGGCGGTTATGTCCATAAGAACCATAGACTTGCCGGTGCCCGGAATGTTACACCGCAGATGCTGGCAGAGGAACCGCTTCTTTTGCTCAGCAGGAGGGCTATGCCTTCAAATGAGATAATCCACTGGTTCCAGACGGCTAACATAAATCCCAATATCTTCATGTATCAGTTCAGGGAGATCCTGTCGGTCACTTTTACCATGGTGAGGAGCCACAATGCTCCGGTGTTCCTTCTGGACGCGATGTTCGATGGAGTCATACCTGATGACATTTCGCGGTTTTCACTTGATTTTCCGCTGAAATTTAAGATCCTGATGGCATGCAAGACCGGAAGAGTCCTGCCTGAACCTGCCAGGGATTTTTATAATTACTGCAGGAGATCGCGCACACAGGAACAGGATTCCTGATCCAGACATAGATCCGTTTACGTTAACGTGTTTCCGGTTTTCAATGTGCACTAGATCTGATCTGCTTTTATTATTTCATAAACATTAAAGACAGGCTATTTCATAAAAATTACCCTCGTTAGTTTTTGTTAAACAGCACTTAGACGATATCAGACATTGATCAGAGGTGTTCAGAGTTGGCATATAACTGGGACAGAAAATATCATGATGTCGGGCTTGCGATGCAGCCGCGGATAGTAAGGGTGGACAATGACAAAGCCCTTTATGAATTCTTGTCCAAAGGGAAGAGAAAAGCTGCCCTTAAACTGGCGGACCGCATACGTTCGGTTTATGAGACTGAATACGGGGAAGAACTGCAGATAAGCAGGAGATCGCTTGCCTGCGAGATATACGACCATTATAAGATCCTGAGGATCACATATTCCCTGGGAAAGGTGTTCGGGGAAGATTTTCTGCCGATTAAGTGGATGAAGCGCCACATGGGTGTCATTGACTGCGGTGAAAAGAAAGAGGACAACAACAGATTCCTGTGGGACCTGTTTGCCCTCTTCTGGCGGGGATGATCTCACACATCTTTGGAATGCTTAAAGACCTTTCTGAATCTCGATAAAAGGGACGGCTTTCTGCCGCGCTCAAATATGTCCATGAACTTCTCAGGGTCATATACCCAGGTGGAGAACAGATTCCAGTCAAAAGACGGAAAATACTTCTGTGCGGCATGGCCTCTTTCCACATCGGATTCAAACTCAGCAGCAGCCTTGCGGGCGAAACTGCGGGCTTCGGATGGTGGAAGGATCCGGCAGCAGCTCAGGCAGCTGTCGTATTGCAGACGCATCATGATACCGAAAAGAACCGACATCCGTTTGCGGTCGCCTTCAAACTTTTCCCTGATGAAATATCTGATTTCATCATATTCTTCGAAAACCGGATAGATAGAATCCTTCCCGGCGTTCTTTACCGTGCTTCCGCGGAAGCCGCAGTGAAGAGAAGCCGTATCCAGCAGGCGGACATTCGACGCGCATGCCCAGACTTTGAAGCTGAAGCTTATGTCATGGTACAGGGAGTCCTGTATCTGTGTGAAATATATGCTGTTCTTTGCCAGAAACTCCCTCGAGATGATCGCGGAGCCGACTGCACAGTTGATCGAAAAGATCTCGCTCTGGTCGAGCGCAGTGTCAAAAGTGAGAAGGGGGTTGAAACTCTTAATGGCGGTATAACGGGGAGGCAGCCTGTACAGAGTCTCGTTTTCACCTTTTGCGGGAGTCAGATAGAATCCGCCCATAACCATGTCCATGCCGGATGAAACGCTGTAAAGCTTTTGCAGCATTTCCGGTTCTGCCGTATCGCCTGGCCTTATGAAAGCTGCAAAACGTCCGGAAGCTTTGTCAATTCCTTCGTTGAGCATTTCACCGAAAGAAGCACCAGGGCATGACAGGAAAATGATACGGGGATCTTCTGCCGCAGCTTCCTTCAGATACTGAGCGGTCCCGTCTGTTGAACCGGCATCAACACAGATGATCTCGATGCTTTCAAGCGTCTGCTTCTTAAGACTGCCCAGACATTTTCTTATGCAGCTGCCCGGATCTTTTGCCGGCACTATGACTGATACTCTTACGTTCATTTCCCTCCACCTGCCCGGAATTTATCTGAAAATATCATAACCCTTGAGGCAGGGTTATTCAAACATATTGTTTTTTGTGTTATCATTAGCACATGTATCTGATGGATGACATTAAAAACTGGAGAGCGGTTTACAGGCTGCTGGACAGAGTGCAGACAGAGATGTATGACTGCGGCACTCTGTGCGGCAATGCATGCTGCCTGTCAGGATGGGAAGACAGTGAAAACGGCATTTTCCTGCTGCCGGGAGAACATCTTCTCCTCAAGGAAGCTGACCCCGAGGGGAAATGGTATACATGGGAAACATATACGAAAGAGGAAGTGGAATTCCCTGATTCCTGGACGGGGCCGGTATATTTTGTGAAATGCACCACGCCGCCTAACTGCCTAAGGAGCCTGCGTCCGCTTCAGTGCCGGACATTCCCGTTAAAACCGGTTATCGGTGAAAACGGAGTGCTCGAGATGATATGGAGCGATGACGAACTGCCGTATACCTGTCCTCTGATAGAGGGTAATTATCCGATACGTGATGATTATTACAAGGCTACTTATACAGTGTGGAGCCACCTCTTGAGGGACAGGCGCATTTTTGACCTCGTATCGGTATGGAGCTGAAACATGGATCTTGATGTTATACGTTCCCATAAACCAAAACTGATAGGTGAGGACCGTATCTTAAGGACTGCCGTGTGCATTCCGCTGATCGAAAAAAACGGGGAAATGGAGCTCCTTTTTGAGGTCCGCTCAGGCAGGCTGTCAAGCCAGCCGGGAGACATATGCTTCCCCGGAGGGAAGATCGAACCGGGAGAAGAACCTTATGAGACCGCGATCCGGGAGCTGTGCGAGGAGCTTTTGGTCGAAAAGGAAAATATTGAGATAATAGGGCAGACAGACATTATGCATACGGAGAACATAATAGTCTTCCCGTATGTCGGCCTGCTAAAAGGTTATCAGGGCACGTTCAATGAGGAAGTTGACAGCGTGTTCACGGTTCCCGTGGATTTCTTCCTGAATACATCTCCCGAGCGGTACGAGATAACCTATGACATGAATTTTGAAGAGGGATTCCCTTTTGACCGGATCGTGGGCGGAAGGGATTACAACTGGAGACAGAGAAGCTCATATCAGCTTTTTTATCAGTACGAAGATCACTGCATCTGGGGTCTCACAGCCAAGCTGGTGACCGCATTTGCGGGATTATATAAATAGACAAGGATGAATGATTAACATGGGAAAGATCGAAAGACAGAGAAGTGCAGTAAACAGTTTCCTCGGAAAACTGGATATCTCAGGCATGACGCCATCGGAAAAGTCAAAGTTTGAGAACATGGCCATATGGGTCATGAACTTTGGTGATGACTATTCCGATAATGTGCTGGAGGCGTCCTGCGGAAACGGCCTTCTGCTGTGCTTCATTGCGCACACTAATCCCGGCAAGCAATTTACCGGAATAGATTTTGAAGAAGAAAAGATAAACCAGGCAAATGCTTTCAAAGAAGCCCTTGGACTTGAAAATGTCAAGTTCCGGGTCTCTGATTTTACAGACCTTGATCAGCAGTTTGACACAGTGCTCCTGTTTGACACGTTTGATGAAAATGTTCAGGCGGAGAGAGACAAATACCGCTTCAAAAGATTTGACATTCAGGTGGAGGAGTTCGCCGCGGATTACAGCGGATACGCATATGCGCTGGCCCAGCTTACAGCTCCCAGCGGAAAACTCAAGGCTGTTGAGCACATCGATCAGGGTACTGAACTCCTCGGGATGCTGAACTCATTTAACGAGTACGGCATGACTTTTATAGATAAGAATTTCGGTGACATGGAATATGTGGACTCGGCAAGCCAGTCCAAGGTCAGCTTTACCGCTTTTGAATTAAAGAAAGAGCCTGAACCTGCCGAGAACGTATTTAAAAAGTGGGCAGAAAAGCAGCTCGGAGAGCAGATGACTCCCGCCAAAGCGGATTATATCCTGTTCACCTGCGCGGGCAGCAGGATCGAAGGCTATACAGCCTATGACGGATTCAGGGAAGTAGTTTTCTCCGGCATATTTGAAAATAAAGATGATCCCGATTCTTTCTTCATATACAGAGCAAGCGAAAAAGGCAAGAACATTCTCCGCTATCCTCAGCACAGGATGAGTGAGGCGAAGCTCACACTGGCCAGGGATGAAGAGATCGACAAAAAGCGAGGACTAAACATCATCGAGTTCCGTCCCGGAAGCAAGGCAGAGGGGAAATGACATGCGGCTGACGGTATTTGGCGAGATTCTATGGGACATTTTCGGAGACGAAAGAAAGATCGGCGGAGCTCCGTTCAATATTGCTGCGCATGCAGCCAGACTTGGCGCTGAAGTTGATTTCATCTCAGCTGTAGGGAAGGATGAAAACGGGCGCGCGGCCCTGGATGAATGCAGACGGCTGGGACTTGACTGCACGAATATCGCTGTCATAGATAAGCCTACCGGATACTGCATGGTCACGCTGAAAGACGGGACTCCGGATTATGACCTGGTCCCGGATACCGCTTATGACAACATCCCCATGCCGTCAGTTCCAAAGGACGCCGATGTATTTTATTTCGGAACTCTTGCCCAGCGAGAAGACTGTTCAAGACAGACTCTTATGGATCTGCTTGAAATGTACAGGGGGAAAGAGATATTCCTTGATGTAAACATCAGGCAGCATTATTACACTGACCGGCTGCTGGACGACTCTCTTAAGGCTGCGACAATTCTCAAGATCTCAAGGGAAGAGGCCGGAGTATTCGGCATACCGGGGACCCCGGAGGATATCTGTGCCAAGCTGCTTGACAGATATCCGGGCATAAAACTGATCATCATGACACTGGACAGCGACGGGGCATTTGTCTGCCCGCGGGGCGGCAGTATCATCTATTCATCTAAGCCCTGCTGCAGGGTTGTTTCAACTGTCGGAGCGGGGGATTCTTTTTCAGCAGGTTTTCTTACATGCTTCATGAAAGGAGAAACCTTAAACGACTGTATCGAAAAAGCGGTAAAACTCTCAGGATTCGTATGTGAACATACCGGGGCCATCCCGGAATATGATCTCAGCATAAGCCGCTTGTTTGATTGATCAAACATTCAAGTTCCTTATAAATCCATAAATTGTTTTGATTTGATGACAGCGTGCCATGTTTGATATAGTTAAGGTCAATAAATGACAAAAAGGAGAACCGCCATGGCTAACAATGTTAATGATCTGCGCAGCGCCATTGAACTGCTCAAAGAGATACCCGGTCAGTACATGGAAACTGACAAGCCTGTTAAAGTTGACGCCACTGTTGCAGGAATGTATACCAAGATCGGAGCGCGCGGCACGATAAAGCGCCCTACAAAACTCGGTCCCATGCTCGTATGCAATAATGTTGAGGGCTTCCCGGGAGCTAGGATCGCCATAGGCGTTCTGGCTGACAGGAACAGGATCGGATATCTGCTTGATGAGGATCCCGAGAAACTGGGACATTTTTATGTAAAAGCTTATAAGAATCCGATCGACCCCGTTGTGATCCCGAATGATCAGGCTCTATGCCAGGAAGAGGTCTATCTTGCATCAGATCCTGATTTTGACCTCTGGAAGATACTGCCCGCAGTTAAGACCACTGAAAAAGACGGAGCACAGTATGTGACAATGGGCCTGTGCTATGCTCACGACCCTGATGATCCTACCTGCGGAAACGCTACGATCCACCGCATGAGCATTCAGGGCAAGGATGAGATGGTAGTAGGCTTTGGCGGACAGCGCCATATAGGAGCATTCAAGGATAAAGCCTTTAAAAAGGGCGAACCTCTCAAAATGTCAGTCAGCATAGGAATAGATCCCGCGATCTATCTGGCTTCATGCTTTGAGCCGCCTACAACTCCTATCGGATTTGATGAGCTCACGATCGCAGGCGGCATGAGAGGCAAGCCGGTCGAGCTTGTAAAATGCCGCTCCATAGATGAGTACGCCATTGCAAATGCGGAATATGTCCTCGAGGGAGAGCTGATCCCCGATAAGATGCTCTCAGAGGATTCAACTACCGGTACCGGTCATGCCATTCCTGAGTTCCACGGCTATGAGTCTGATGCCAGAAAACAGCCTGTATTTAAGATCAAGGCTGTAACATGCAGGCATAATCCCATTTTCCAGATGTGCATAGGAGCCAGTGAAGAGCATGTCAACATGTCAGGCCTTCCGACTGAAGCAACGATGATGATCCAGCTTGGAAATGCATTTCCGGGATTTGTAAAGAACGCTTACTGCCCTCCGAGCGGAGGCGGCAAGCTGAACGTCATCCTTCAGGTTTCCAAGAAACGCCCCATGGACGAAGGAAAGCAGCGCCAGGCAGCCATCCTTGCACTTGGAGTGGCACCTGAACTGAAGAACGTGATACTTGTAGATGATGATGTCGATATCTTCGATCCTTACGATGTGGAGTGGGCACTTACCACACGCTTCAAGCCTGAAATGGATCTCGATTACATCCGCCAGGTAAAAGGACACATGGGTGACCCCGTGGGCAAACAGCACTATGATCCTTCACTTCGGGCGAACGGATTGTCAACTAAAGCGATCTATGACGCAACGGTTCCGTTCGCGTTAAAAGAAAAGTATGTCCGCGCGACATACATGGATGTGGACATAAGCGATCTGTAAGGTTTATGTGGGTGCCAGGGGGCGGTTCGCCCCCCAGCACCTGTTTTTTTGAAGATATTCAGTTAAAACCCCGGCGTTAGGGGGCATTTTTTGCCCCCTAACGCCTTGTTTTGTGTCAAAATCGCCCCATAGCGCCGGGTTTTTCAGCTTTTAATGACATAAACAATGCCGTTAGGGGGCGGACTGCCCCCTAGCGGCATTGGAAAAAACGGGCCGCCGCACTGTACTGGCGCTGCGGCTTGCTTTTGCGGTTATTTTCTTACAAATAATACTCCTAAAGTATTGGGACCACAATGAGTTGTGATGGTGGCACCAGCGGTAGTGATGAGTATCTCCTCAAAATCAGGAATGAAGCTCTTGATCTCGTCTTCGACATTTTTCACGACCTCGTCAAGGCATCTGGTGTGGGTGATGAATATCCTCTTTTTGTCTATGTCATCCCTTCCCTCAAGTCTGTCCTTGACATAATCGAGTATGACCTTTTCCCATTTGCCGCGGTATTTCTTGCCGGCATCCATCTTACCGTCTGTAACTTCAATGCAGGGTTTGAGCTTCAGCAGATTCGCGCCGAGAGCAGCAACCGCGCTGCAGCGGCCGCCCTTGTACAGATAGTCGAGCTTGTCGATCACGAAGCTGGCTTCAACCTTGGGTGTCATTGCGTTGCATGCCTCCTGGATCTCCTGAGGGGTCTTTCCTTCCATTGCCAGTTCAGCACCTCTTAAGACTACCAGACCCTGACCGGTAGAGAGGTTCCTGGAATCAACGACACATACATTGTCAAATTCCTCGGCTGCGAGGCAGGCGTTCTGGTATGAACTTGAAAAATCAGCGCTTATGTTGAAATGGACTATGCCGTCGTATCCCTTGTCCTTCCATTCGCGGAAAATGTCGATGTAGTCAGCCAGATTTACAGCATTGGTGGTCGGAAGTGAACCCGTCTTTTCAACATATGCGTAAATGTCTTCGACATTCATTTCCACGCCGTCTTTATAAGTGTTATCACCAAGCGTGACTGAAAGCGGGGCAATAGCGATATCGTATTTTTTGAGAAGCTCCTCTGAAAGGTCACAGGTGCTGTCAGAGATTATCTTTACTTTCATGCATGTTCCTCCATGATCCTATTATTCACATTTTCTATGGTCATGCTGATTATAAAGGAATAATGACAGTTTGGGAATGTTTTTTTACCGTTCGTCGGAAAATGGTTGAAGGGAAAAGTCCATGTGATAAAATTACAGTACTATGAAAGATGCTTTTACGAACCTGAAAAAAGAATTCACTGATTCAATAAAGAGAGGCGGTTTCCGTTTCGTAAATGTCCTGAAATGGGTGCTCATAGGAGCGGCCATAGGCGGGCTTTGCGGCCTGCTCGGGACAGCTTTTGACATAACGGTAAATTTTGCCCTGAACTTAAGGGCGGCAAACAGCTGGATCATCTATCTGGCTCCGCTCGGAGGTCTGCTCATCACTGCGATATATACACTCCTGAAAGTCAGGGGACAGGATACAAATACTATCATCACAGCTGTTCACTCCAGCTCAAAGGTATCGATAAAGCTTTTCCCGTCCATCTATCTCGGGACAGCGATAACCCATCTCGTCGGAGGAAGTGCCGGACGTGAAGGCGCCGCCCTTCAGATGGGGGGATCACTCGGAAGCTTTGTCGGCAGAGGGCTGAGGCTTAAAAATGAAGATCTGAGCATTGCGGTCCTGGCCGGAATGGCCGGTTACTTTTCCGCCATTTTCGGAACTCCCATAGCGGCTGCAATATTTGTCATAACCATAATCAGGATCGGAGTTTCGATATTTGACGCGCTCGTGCCGTGCGTATCATCCGCACTTGCGGCCTACGGGATCGCAAAGCTCCTGGGAGTTGAGGGAACCCATTTCAATGTGAGCGCGCCGGCATTTGACTGGATCATGCTGCTCCGGGTTGCAGCGCTTGCTGTCCTTTCAACAGTGGTCGCTGTCATATTCTACAAGACCATACACGGAGCAGGAAAACTGTTTTCAAAGATCATACCGAACCTGTGGCTCAGAGCCGCAATAGGCGGCTGCTGCATCATAGCTTTCGCGCTCATTTACGGAAGCCAGCGCTACAGCGGAACAGGCATGGGCATCATCACGGAAGCCATCGAAAACGGGCAGGCATTCTGGTGGGACTGGATCCTGAAGATCGTTCTTACAGCCATTACACTTGGAATGGGATTCAAAGGCGGCGAAGTTGTCCCGAGCTTTTTTGTGGGAGCCACGTTCGGCTGTTTCATGGGCGGGATACTGGGCCTTGATCCGGGATTCGCTGCCGCGGTGGGACTGGTCTGCGTGTTCTGCGCAGCCACCAACAGTCCGCTTGCGAGCATAATACTTGCCATGGAACTGTTCGGCTCGGGAGGCCTTGTATACTATGCGCTTGCCTGCGCACTCAGTTTCATTCTTTCAGGAAACAGCAGCCTGTACAGTGCCCAGAAGGTCGAGGAACTGTCTGCATTCTTTGCAGAGGATGAGAGCAAAGGAGAGGATACTGCCGAATGATCACAATAGTTGCCGAAAAACCTGATGTAGGAAATAAGATAGCTGCCGCCCTGGACCACATAGAACTGGAAGGCGGGAAGACTGTCGAGTTCAAAAACCTTAAAGCCAATGAAAAGGCAGTCAAGGCACAGCAGAACAAAGACGGCTATTTTAAGATAACCTGGCAGGGCCAGGAATGTTTTGTTACCTGGGCATACGGTCATCTGTGCGAACTCAAACAGGCAGCAGATTACAACAGCCAGTACAAATACTGGAGCCGCATGCCCCTTCCTTTCATACCCGGAGAATATGAGATAAAGCTCAAATCAAATCCGGACAGATCATGGGAAAAGAAACTGCATAAACAGGCGGATCTTGTTAAAGACCTCATGAACAGGAGCGACCTGGTCATAAACGCCACGGACTGTGACCGTGAAGGAGAGGTCATATTTGCATACATTTACCAGTATGCGGGCTGCACAAAGCCCGTAAAGCGCGCATGCTTTTCATCCCAGACAAAAGAAGGCCTTATTGAGGGCTTTACCACTGCACTTAAGGACGGATCGGAGATGAAGGCGACCGAGACCGCCGGAAGAATGAGGGGGATAGCCGACTGGGTTGTAGGAGCCAACATTACTGCTGCAATAACGCTGAAGTCATACGGAAAGGGCGTTATCAGTGTCGGCCGTGTGCAGACTCCGACACTGGCCATGATAGTCGACCGCGAAAAGGCTATAAGGGAGTTCAAGTCAGAGCCATACTGGGCGATAGAGGGAACATTTACCGCAAAAAGCGGCGAGAGCTTCAAGGCAAAGCACAGCCGTGAGAAGATAACCGATAAGAGTGAGGCAGAGAAAATATTTGAAAAGGTAAACGGAAAGCCGGGCACCGTAACTGACATAAAGAAAAAGGCCCAGAAGAAAGAAGCGCCTTTCCTGTACAGCCTCTCCGCACTCCAGATGGATGCAAACAGCAAGTACGGATACACTCTGGCAAAGACATTGGAGGTAGCCCAGAAGCTGTACGACAACGGCTACACCACATATCCGAGGACTGATTCGCAGTTCCTTACTGAAGACATGCAGGATACTGTGCGGACTGTGCTGGGCAGGCTTTCAGAGGTGGGGCGTTACAGGGATCTCATAGAGGGACGCGAAATGAAATTTGACGTTCCCCATTACTTCAATGACAAAAAGGTGGAGAGCCATTTCGCCATCATACCTACAGGTGTTATCCCGAAAAGCCTGTCTTCCCAGTTTGAGATCAATATCTATGACCTTATCTGCAGGAGTGTTATCCGCATGCTCTACGGACCTGCGACAATTGAGAATACCAAAGCCACGATAGATGTGGAAGGCGAGATATTCAGCGCAAAGGGCTCAGTCATAAAAGACCCCGGCTGGATGGCAGTCGGTGACGCGTCAAAGGAGGAGTTCCTCCCGCGTTTGAACGCCGGAGATATACTTGAAGGAACATACGAACTTCAGGAGAAAAAGACCGAGCCGCCAAAACGCTACTCCGACAAGACTCTCCTTGCCGCAATGCTCACGGCGGGAAAGGATCTCGAAGATGAAGAACTTAAAAAACTCATGGCAGATCCAGCAGTCGGCGGCATAGGAACTGAAGCCACACGCGCAGGCATAATAGAGACACTGATCACCAGAGGATACATAGAGAGAAAGAAGAAGTCGATCTGGGCAACCGATAAAGGCATTGAATTGATCGACATGCTCCCTGTCGCCGAACTTAAAGGCGCAGAGCTTACAGCCAGGTGGGAGCAGAGACTCAGGAACATAGAGCGGGGAAGCGAGGACCCGGTCGCTTTCAGGCGTGATTTTGAAAATACCGTCAGGCAGTGGACAACACTTGTAAACGGCATGGACCGTTTCCAGGGGGCTTCAGCACCTGCGGATAAACCCTCAGGCAGCAGGGAATTTGTCAAAAAAGAAAAATACACCGGCTCCTGGAACGGGGAAGAAGTGTCATTCAGCCGCGAATGGGGCGGACACAGGTTCTCTGATGAGGAGTGCTCCCAGCTTCTGAACGGTGACAAGATAACGATCACTTCATCTAAAGGGAGAAAGTTCACAGGCACTCTTGCAAAGCAGACATTCAGGGGCAGGGAATTCATCGGATTCAAAGCAGACATGTGATTCTGTCAGCTAAATATACGTTCCCGATCAAAATAGATGACGCCGCGCAAAGAGATCCGGCAAAGACAGATTGTATTTTAAAAATTCACCAAAAAATATTGACAAACCGAACAATTTTTTGTATAGTTTAACCATCAAAAGGTATTTACGAAGAAGTAATCCCAAGCTGATTAAGCTATGATCCAATCCACTTTCGTTCGAAGTACCGGAAACAAGAGGAAAGGTCCAATGGACAATTAAGATCAGACAATTTAATAGAATGAGAGGTTATATAGTGAAACTTCAGGAAATTCATTAAAGAGCCAGTTCGTGAGTGAAAAGAAACGGACTGGCTTTTTTCTTGCCTTCCCATAAAATCCGAGAAGTTCTCATAATGTTCACACATTTGTGATATTATTCTTAAGACAACTGTAAACTAATATTCATAGATTATATTAAATATTATTAAGAAAGGGTTAAATGTGTAAAACCCTTCTTGAATTTAGTCATTATTTTATTTAGCATTAATGTGATGGATTGGGAATAAAAAGGATTCTGTTCGGTCATGAAAAAACTCTTAGCTATATTATTGATAATCGTTTTAAGCATGTCAGTCGCGTTCAGTGTAACTGCGGCTGACTTTACTGATGATATCGTTGTCCTTATGGATGAGGATGATGAATATGGTGACGATGATACTGATCCCGATGAGACCGATCCTGATGAGACCGATCCTGATGAGACCGATCCTGATGAGACTGATCCTGATGAAACAGATCCTGATGAAACAGATCCCGATGAAACGGATCCCGATGAGACCGATGACACATCCGAGACAACATCAGATGATTCGTCAACATCTGAAACCACAACAAAGGATGCACGTAATTCCCAGGCTCAGATCGAGCCGCCTGAAGGAGACGGTGATGAATATCTTGTTGCTTCCTTTGAAAAGGCAGAGTCAGTTGTTATTGTCTATGGAAGCCCAACCGTTGCGGCTGCTCCGGAAAACCCTATCGTGGCAGGATCACTTCCTGAAAACAGCGGGGAGTGTCATTTCGAAAACGGCGTCTGCACTGACTGCGGAGCTATCAATAACGGCTTTGCCTATGTGAACGGCGGATGGGGATACTTTTATGACCAGGCTCTCCAGACCGGAACTACAGGTTTTGTATACGGAACCGTTAAGGGCGTCAACGGATGGTACTATGTCAACGCAGGCAGGCTCAACACAAACTTCAAAGGCATTGTTGACGGCAACATCAATGGAGAAGATGCCAAGTGGTATGTTGAGGGCGGCATGGCGAAGGATGCTACCGGCGCTGTATCAAGCGGCGGAGAGATCTGGTACTACACAGACGGCAGAGTTGATACGGATTATGTAGGTGTGGTCGATTACGCCGGAGAGATCTGGTATGTTGAAAACGGCATAGTTGAGAGCAACTATGACGGCATCGCCAAGACTCCTTCCGGCTGGTGGTACATCAAGGACGGCAAGGTAGACACAAGACAGAACCTGCTTGTTGAGTGCGACGGCAATTATTACTACGTAAGAAACGGCAAGGTCGACTTCAGCTATACAGGCATCGGCAGAAATGAGAGCGGATGCTACCGTGTGGCAGGAGGAGACTGGATCCCTTCATACACCGGCATAGCACTGGCTGAAGACGGAAAGCTCTACTATGTGAAAGATGGACATGTGGACTTTGGCTTCACCGGATTTGCAGAGAGTGCAGGGGACTATTGGTATGTTTCCGAAGGATGCGTTGATAAGAGCGCATTTGGCCATATATCAGGTGAGATAGACGGAGATTATGATGACTGGGCTGTTATCCACGGCCGTGTTGTTGAAGAAGCAGCATATACGATGGCTGCCAAGGCAAATGACTACAGCAGCAATACAGAATGGATGATGATGATCGACAGCTCAGCGAACAGAGTCGGAGTCTTCCGCGGACACCAGGGCGACTGGGAATTCGTTCACTATTGGGTCTGCACGACAGGCGATACTTCTGATCCGGAAACAGTAACCGTAAAAGGTGAGTTTGAGATCACGGACAACAGAGGTTACTGGTTCGCCGAATATGATTACACATGTTATTATTTCTCAGGATTTTATGGGCCGTATCTGTTCCATTCGACTCTGTTCCAGAGAGACACATTTGAAGACCTGAACGCATCTCTTGGGGGAAATGCATCACATGGATGTGTCAGGTTGGCACTTCAGAACGCAAAATGGGTATTTTATAATATCCCTGTCGGAACAAAGGTATTGTCATATTAAGTATATGTAAATAAAGAGGTATCTGATGAGTAAAAGAGCTGCAAAGGGCACAAATAAAAAAGAGCCGGCGGTGGTAAGGAAGAACCCCCGCGTATCTGCCCGCACCTCAGGTGAGACTAAGAAAAAGAACAAGTTTGGTACAGTAGGCATACTGGTGATAGTTGCTGCTGCACTGATAGTTGTCATAGCTGTGATCACTATCGGTATCGGCTGTAATGGAAAACCGAACGGCGGCTCGATCTTTAACAACAAGGATACCGATCTAAACGTTGAAGTACAGACTGATGAAAATGGCGAGACGATAGCTGCCGACAGCACCGCTATCCAGATCGAACGTCAGAACCTGCTCAACAATGACAGCTGCCAGGTTATCATTACTGCAATAGATACCCAGAATCCTTCCGGATATACCATAGATGTGGAACTTGTCAACAAGACTGATTCATCCCAGATGTACTCGGTCAAGTACGCAACAGTTGACGGGCTCAGCGTTGATCCTAACTGGGCAAGCGAAGTCGGCGGAGGAGCTACCAAGGAAGGACACATTACATTCCACAAGTCGGACTATGCTGCATACAATCTCGGATTTACTGACATACAGCTGGTGTTTGTTGTAAATGATGCTGTTGAGACATCAACCCAGATCACACAGCAGGCCGTTATCATCTATCCTTACGGTGCAGGCACAGCTACCATGTACACCAGAAAGGAAAAGGATTCGGATGTTGTCCTTGTCGATAATAATGCCATGAAAGTAACATATATCGGCAGTACAAATGATGATGTATGGGGATACAGCGCGAATGTCTATATCGAGAATAAGACCGGAACCAATCTGTGGGTATCCGCAGCTGATGTTAAAGTCAACGGAACTTCACTTGATCCGTTCTGGGGCACAACGGTTCCTGCAAATTCAGCTGCCTACAATTCAATCTGCTGGACTACTTCACAGTTTAGCGAAGCAGGGATAACTGATGGAGTAAGCAGCATTGAAATGTTGATCAATGCCAATAACTACGATGACTGGGAGGCTCTTCAGATCACATCGGAAGCAGTAACGATCAATCCCTGACATTAAACCTTAAACATAAGGATCCGGGGCGGCATCAATCGCCCCGGATCTTCTTTTTTTCATCATGCCTTTTCCGGCAGACATTAATTGAGCAATATGAATAAACGTGAGATCGGAAGCTTTAAAGAACAGAAAGCCTGCGATTATTTATGTTCGCAGGGGGTCAGGATCATTGACAGGAACTTCTGCCGCAGGAGCGGAGAGATCGACATAATTGCGGGTGACGGTGAATACCTGGCATTTGTCGAAGTGAAGTTCAGGAGCAGCAATGCCTATGGCGGAGCCGCATATGCAATATCAAAAGTGAAGCAAAAGCGCATCAGGGAGACGGCTGCGGCTTTCCTCAGGGAGCGGGGAACTTGCGGATACAGGTTCTTCAGATTCGACGCAGTGCTGATCACAGGCAACAGAATGGAATACATCAAAAATGCCTGGCAGTAAGAATCTTTCAGTTCTTTTTTCATGGCTGTAATTGTATAATCATTATTAAGATAATTTGTCTGATCACGATCAGGGAGGTTCATCATGAATATGAGAAAAAGATTTATTAAGTCAATTGCGTTAATGCTCTGCATGACACTTGTCATTTCCGTATCAGGATGCGGAAAGCTGTTTTCCGGCAAATCAGTCGATGAGATCATAAACGATGTTGTAAATGTAGGAAATGGCGGTTCCGGACAGGGAAGCGCTCAAACAGCCCAAAGCGGAGACAATGAGACATCTGCAGAAGATAACGGCGGGCAGCACGAAACAGTTGCCGCCATCGCAAGGAAACTGCTGCTTGGCGCATTTGCCAAGGAAAGCGCTGTCAAGGCTGACGCTTCTGTCAGTGAGCCCGGTTATTCTTCGGTAAGTGAAGCGGTCAATTACGCTGCTTTCCGTTTTGACCCGGAAGAGGAAGCGCTGCTTAAGAACAACGGTTTTGTGGTCAGTGCAGGCGGCTCAAAAGAATTCTATAAATACTATGAAGTGAACCGTTACAACAACATAGCAAATTTCGTAACGGTTGATTCCATGATGCATGCTTACCACATGTATTTTGCTTATCTCTTAAAGAGCACTGAAAGAGCCTATCTCTCCGGCCATCTGCTCAGCCTCAGCGAAGCTATGCTCGCAGAGAGCAGGAAACAGTATGACGAGCTGCTCGGTACCGAATGGGAAGAAGCGGCAAAAAGAAATGTTGTTTTCTTTACGGTTGGTGCTGCGCTTCAGAATGAGAACGAGATGATAGACGGCTATGCCGCCGATATGGTAAATACAGAGCTTAACAGGATATATGACGCCGGCGGGATAGAGATATCGGAGCTTACA
>SVDE01000163.1 GCA_015057955.1 Lachnospiraceae bacterium
CGCCTTCTAAGATATACGTATGCAAAGAAGGCGTTTTTTATCAGATATAGGTTAGCGTATTCTAACAAGAAAGGGGTGAATGTATGTATAAAAAGATCAAGCCCTATATGGGCGGGTATCTGCGCTATACGAGACGGTCGGCAGTCTCGATCACTGCTGCCGTGATCCTGAGCGTTGTGCCTTATTTTCTGCTTTACCAGCTCATTGCGCCGCTTCTTAACGGCGAGAGTCTGACATCGGGCTATGTCGCCTTAAGGGTTGTTATTACAGCGGTCTGCCTCGTGGGTAATGCTGTATTGTATGTCCACGGGCTGGACCTGAGCCACTACAGTGCATATAACACACTGCGAAATCTGAGAACCGCCCTGCAGGGCCGGTTGGAGCAGCAGCCTCTGGGCGCGATCCGGGAGCTGGGCAACGGACGGATCAAAAAAGTGTTTACGGACGACATCGAAACGATCGAGCTTTTGCTTGCGCACGCTATACCGGAAGGAATTGCCAACCTGATCATCCCTGCGGTGGTCATGGTCGCTATGTTCTTCGCGGACTGGAAGCTGGCTCTGCTGTCCCTGGCATCCCTCCCTTTCGGAATGTTCGCTATGGGAATGATGTTCAAGATCGGCATGAGCCGCATGGAAGCGTATTATGCTGCTGCAGCGAAGATGAACAATACCATCATCGAATATATCAACGGCATGGAGGTCGTCAAGGTCTTTAACCGGGACGGAGAAAGCTATGCCCGCTATGAAAATGACATTCATTATTATCGGGATATGACCTTGGACTGGTACCGCATCTGCTGGCCTTGGATGGCGCTCTATTCCAGTATTCTTCCATGCGTGGCGCTCTTTACACTGCCTATCGGCGGATGGTTCGTGCTGAAGGGATGGAGTACGCTGGCAGATTTCGTCCTGGTGCTGTGCATGACCCTTGCCGTCGGACCGCCGCTTCTCAAAGCGATCGGTTTTGCGGGAAAGTTCCCACAGCTCAATTACAAGGTGGAGGAGCTGGAAAGGTTGCTGGACAATCCTCCGCTGAAGCAGTCTGATCGGGGGTTCGAGGGCAAAAACCACGATATATGTTTTGAGGATGTCCATTTCAGCTATAAAAATACCGAGGTCATCCATGGGATCGACCTTACCATAAGAGAAGGCGAAATGGCTGCCCTGGTTGGGGAGAGCGGCAGCGGCAAATCCACGCTGGCGCGGCTCCTCGTGCATTTTTACGATCTTGACAGCGGGAAGATCACGCTTGGCGGACAAGATATCACCGATATGCGGATCGAAGCGCTCAATGACCAGATCGCGTTTGTCTCCCAGGAACAGTTCCTGTTCAATACAAGTCTTTATGAGAACATCCGCCTTGGCAAACCGGACGCTTCGAGAGAGGAAGTCCTTAATGCAGCGAGCCTTGCCCAGTGTGACGAATTCCTTGAAAGGTTCCCGCAGGGCATCGATTCGAAAGCCGGCGACGGCGGTAAGATGCTCTCCGGAGGGGAACGTCAGCGCATTTCTCTGGCCAGGGCGCTTCTGAAGGACGCGCCGATCATTGTGCTCGATGAGGCTACAGCTTTTATTGATCCGGAGAATGAGGAAAAGATGAATGCGGCGATCTCGGAAGTGATCCGGGGCAAGACCGTGCTCATCATTGCTCACCGGCTTCACACTGTAACAGGGGCGGATCAGATCATCGTGCTGGATAACGGAAACATTGACGCGCGGGGGACACATGAAGAGCTTTTAAAGTCTTCTCCGGTTTATCAAAGACTCTGGGCCGCGGCTCAGCAGAGTATCGAATGGGAGGTGAGGGCATGATCGCATTGATGCAGAGGATCCTTGATCTCGCGAAAGGGTACCGGACACGTATCCGGCTGGCGGCGATCTGTTCGTTTCTCAAAGCTTTCTTGAGCAAATCACCTATTGTGATGGCTTATTTCATGATCACCTGGTTCCTTGAAGGGAGCATGAGCGGGAAAAAATGTGTTCTGGCGGGTATTGTTATGATTGTCTGCCTCGGACTTGAATGCCTGTTCCAGAATCTGGCGGACCGGATGCAGTCCGGTGCCGGTTTCGAGATGCTGGCGGATCTGCGGGGGCAGCTGGGGGCGCATCTTCGCCGAATGCCCATGGGCTTTTTCACCGAGGGCAACATCGGCCGCATCAGCTCCGTGCTTTCCACGGACATGGTCTTTATCGAGGAGAACCTGATGATGACGCTGGCGGACCTGATGAGCTATCTCTTCTCCGCAGCTATTTTCATACTGTTCATGTTCGCCTTCGACTTCCGTCTCGGGCTCGGCGCACTGGCTGTCACAGCAGTGATGTACGGCATCGGCGAGGCCATGAAAAAGAATACGCTGATGCACTCGGCAGAGCGCCAGGCTGCTGCGCAGCAGGTCACCGATGCCGTGATCG
Organism: Lachnospiraceae bacterium; assembly: GCA_015057955.1. Taxonomy (GTDB): domain Bacteria; phylum Bacillota; class Clostridia; order Lachnospirales; family Lachnospiraceae; genus RGIG5612. The sequence goes on from SVDE01000163.1 coordinate 2,415, forward strand.
ATTTCACGGAGGGGATCGGCATCATCAAGACATACAACCTTTTGGGGGAGAAGTCAAAAGAACTCACTGACAGCTTTGCCGTCAACTGTGAGAAAAACCTCAGCTTTGAAAAGGATTACGCGCCCTGGTCCATCGCCATGTATTCCGCTTACGGACTCGGCACGGCTGCTATGATGTGGCTCTCCTTTATGCTCTATCAGGACGGCACACTGACACTCGCCATGCTGATCGGAATGCTCCTGTTCGTGTTCGAACTCTTCTCCCCGCTGAAGGCATTTTATAGCCAGGTGGCCCGCCTCACTGTCATGAACGCCTGCCTTGACCGGATCGAATCGGTCTTTGCGGAAAAAGAACTGGACAATAGCGGCACAGCCGCCATTCCGGCAGAAGGCGTGCCGGAGATCGAGTTCCGGGATGTCAGCTTTGGCTATAACGAGCGCGAGGTTTTGAAGGACGTTTCCTTTACTGTGCCAAAAGACAGCATGACCGCGCTTGTCGGTCCTTCCGGCAGCGGTAAGACGACCATTGCCAATCTCCTTCCGAGGTTCTGGGATGTGAAGAAAGGTACGGTCCTCCTTCGTGGAACAGATATACGCACAGTTCCTCTTGCAGAGCTGATGGACAACATCAGTATGGTATTCCAGCGAGTCTATCTCTTTCAGGATACGGTCTACAACAACATCGCTATTGGCAGAATGGACGCCACCCGCGAAGAGGTCGAGGAGGCGGCGAAAAAAGCGCGCTGCTACGACTTTATCATGGCTTTGCCGCAAGGCTTCGATACGATGATCGGCGAAGGCGGTGCCAGTCTCTCCGGCGGTGAGCAGCAGCGGATCTCTATCGCCCGCTGTATCTTAAAGGACGCGCCTATTGTCATCCTGGACGAGGCCACCGCCAGTGTGGACGCGGACAACGAGAGCCATATCCAGGCAGCGATCTCGGAACTGGTCAGGGGAAAGACCATTCTGGTCATTGCGCACCGCCTCAACACGATCGAGAGCGCAGACCAGATTCTTGTCATTGAGAATGGCCGCATCAGGGAACAGGGCAATCATGACACGCTTATGGCAGCAGGCGGACTGTATCACACTATGGTTTCCAAGAGAAGCGAGATTAAGGGCTTTTCGCATTGAATTCCCGCTCAAATGGCATATAATAAGTTAAGATTAACTAACTAAAAACCCTGGAATAAGAGAGGCACAGATGAAAAGCCGTATATCGAAGCAATGCCCTGATGAATGCCAATTTCTTTGCGTTAGGGATGGCGTGTGTGATCTTCGGTTTGTATAACATGATCTTTGTGGGCGGATTTTTTAAAACTGCCTTCAAGCTCGGACGTCCCTTTGTTATCTTTATCATTGCTTGCTTTCTGGTTATATTTACAGCAGAATCACTGCACCATATCCCGGGTCTGGAAAAGCTGAATGCTTTTGGTACAAACGAAATCACCTTTCAGCTGATTATGATAATATCAGGAATTCTTGTTTTCCTGCTGATAACTGTACTATCATTCAGGAGGGCATGTAGGCGGTTTGAAAGAATCGATCTTTGAGGAGAAGGCTGCAATATTGAAAAATAATCTGGTCATGCTGCGGGACATTCATGGATTTTCGCAGGAAGCGGCGGCCGTTCCGGTGCGGGACGGCTGTTTTTTATTTTTGTGAAAAGCAGACAAGAGTGATATAATTGAGTTAGAGACATATAACCGCTGCAGACGTTTACTGTTCAGGAAAACAAGTTTTTTGGCGAACTATATGAAGCTGCATTTAACAGGTATCCGGGAAAAGCAATTATTGCCTTTGGCGGATATGCAGCGGATTGGCTAAGAAAAGCAGGATATAAAAAAAATAGGAGACAGGGGGATTTCCATGGGGACCTGTCTGGCAGTACTTGCAGCTCTAAAGGAAAGGATTTTAAGCAGTGCAAAAGTTATTAATAAATCGGAGAATAATAAATGGATTATAATATTACAGACTTTACGGTTTCTGCATACAGAGATGATTTGGTTACACCTTCCCACCTGCGCCTTAAGCATACGATGAGCGACCTGTTTTCAGGACTTGGAGATGTGCGGCAGTATTTATATGAGTCCGGGGATCAGAGAGGATTCGCCAGTCAGATAGCTCTTGGACAGGATATGCGGCTCTTTGCCAGTGAAATGGATTTTCTGAAAGATACGCAGATGTCCTATCACATTGGCGGAGATGCGTTTTTGCTGAGTTTCTGCCTGGGAGATGATATAGACTGGACAGATCAGGAAGATCATAAGGATTACTGCGTGCAGGACGGACAGTATACGATTTACCGCAAGGAGTCAAAAGCTGTTCTCGAAAAGAGGATTCCTTTGTATAAACAAAAGGATCAGCTTTCTTCCCGATTAGAAGAGATTAAAAAGGAGCTAACTAAAGATAGATAGATAAATGACTGATGAAGCCTTTGCCTTATCGACAAACATGTACATGATCAGTAGTAATTTACCGATAACATGCCCGTTATGCACATTGACGTTTAACAGGCAGTTACACTTATATATGAGATCCTTATTTCTGAAGCGTTGCTGTCCGAAATGGATTCTTTAGAAACGTGACAACAGTGTGACAACAAAACCCGGGATAGCCGGGCAAAAGAGGATAATCAGAATACACAGGATACGACAGTCAACAAAGTTAAGCACAGATGTTTAGAAAACAGATCATCATGATTGAGCTGGAATAGTACAAAAACAGCGGAGAGCCTTGATTTATAAGGCTCTCCGCTTTCTTCATCTACAAAATGTCTAC
>SVDE01000042.1 GCA_015057955.1 Lachnospiraceae bacterium
CGAGGGCATTTGAAAAGATAGATGAGGAGACCGTACAGAACCTGATCGGACAGCTCCTCAAACTGCCTGCACAGGCAGAGAAGATAATAGAAGATAAAGAGCGTATTCAGTGGTTTGCCAGCAAATTCGCGAATGCTGCGGATGCATTTGTGATCGGACGCGGGCTTGACTACGGAATTGCCATGGAAGGCAGCCTCAAGATGAAAGAGATCTCATACATCCATTCAGAGGCTTATGCTGCAGGCGAGCTCAAGCATGGCACGATAAGCCTCATTGAGCCGGGAACACTGGTCATCGGCGTCGCAACGCAAAATGATCTTATTGAGAAAACTGTTTCAAACATGGTTGAGACCAGGGCGAGGGGAGCATATCTGTGCGGCATAACATTTAACGGCAATTATTTTCTTGAGGACAGGGCGGATTTCGTCACATATATTCCGAAAACCGATCCGCATTTTGCAGCTTCGCTTGCAGTCATCCCTCTTCAGCTGTTAAGCTATTACATGTCAGTGAACAGAGGCCTTGATGTGGATAAACCCAGAAACCTGGCCAAGAGCGTAACTGTTGAATAGGGGAGAAATATGGAAAAAATATTAGTTCTGGATTTCGGAGGGCAGTACAACCAGCTGATCGCCAGAAGAGTACGTGAAAACAATGTATATGCTGAGATCAGGTCATACAGCGACACAACTCTCAGCCAGATAGTTGAAGAAGGATATAAGGGGATCATTTTTACGGGAGGACCGAACAGCGTGTATGATCCCGAGTCTCCGCATTTTGACCCGGAGATAATGAATGCCGGCATCCCGATCCTCGGCATATGTTACGGAAGCCAGCTCATGGCTTACATGGGTGGAGGAAAAGTTGAGACCGCACCGGTCAGTGAGTATGGCCATACCGATGTGGAAGTGGATAAGACATCAATTCTCTTCAGGTTCACTGAGTTTGACACGACTGTGTGCTGGATGAGCCACACGGATTACATTTCGCAGGTGCCTGACGGATTCCGCATTACAGCATGGACTCCCGTATGTCCGGTGGCTGCGATGGAAAATGCCGAAAAGAAGCTCTACGCGGTTCAGTTCCATCCGGAAGTAGCCCACACCCGTGAAGGCCAGAAGATGATCAGGGCTTTCGTGGTGGATGTCTGCGGATGCAGCTGTGACTGGCAGATGGGTTCATTTGTGGAGGATTCCATCAAGTCACTTCGTGAAAAGATCGGAGACGGCAAAGTGCTGTGCGCACTTTCCGGAGGGGTAGACTCTTCAGTGGCAGCAGTCCTCCTTAGCAAAGCTGTAGGAAAGCAGCTGACATGCGTGTTTGTCGATCACGGACTCCTTAGGAAAAATGAAGGCGATGAAGTAGAGGCGGTATTCGGGTCTGACGGTCCTTATGAGCTGAATTTCATACGGGTAAACGCGGCTGAACGTTATTATGAAAAGCTGAAGGGTGTTACCGAACCTGAGAAGAAGAGGAAGATAATAGGCGAGGAATTCATCCGTATCTTTGAAGAGGAAGCAAAGAAGATCGGTGCGGTCGACTACCTTGTACAGGGAACCATTTACCCGGATGTCATAGAATCAGGACTTGGCAAGAGCGCCGTTATCAAATCCCACCACAACGTCGGAGGACTTCCGGATGTAGTTGATTTTAAGGAGATCATCGAGCCTTTAAGAAACCTTTTCAAGGATGAGGTAAGGAAAGCCGGACTTGAGCTTGGCATGCCGGAGTATTTGGTATACAGGCAGCCGTTCCCGGGACCCGGGCTTGGTGTCAGGATAGTAGGCGAAGTCACACCTGACAAAGTAAGGATAGTTCAGGATGCCGACCTCATTTTCAGGGAGGAACTTGCAAGGGCAGGTGCCGATAAACAGCTCGGCCAGTTCTTCGCGGCACTTACCAACATGAGATCTGTCGGAGTCATGGGAGACTTCAGGACTTATGACTATGCAGTTGCCCTCCGAGCCGTGATCACAGATGATTTCATGACTGCGGGCTGCGCACAGATACCTTACGAGGTGCTTTTTAAAGTGACAAGCCGTATAATAAATGAAGTAAAGGGCGTGAACAGGGTAGTTTATGACCTCACGAGCAAACCGCCCGGAACGATAGAACTTGAATAAAGCGGAGAAATTACATGGTCACAAAAGAATCATTTGGCTATTTAAATGATGGAAGAGAAGTAACAGCTTACAGGATCAGCAATTCATTCGATGAGTCAGTCACGGTCCTTGATTACGGTGCTACGGTACATTCGGTCGTAGTGCTTGACCGCGACGGCGATCTTGCGGATGTGACGCTTGGCGCATTTGATGCCGCGGGTCTTGAAAAGCATGCAAAGGAAGGTTCCACCATAGGCAGATTTGCAAACCGCATCGGCAGGAGCGAGATGGTGCTGGACGGAAAGAAGATACAGCTTGAAAAAAGCCATCCCGGATGCCTTCTGCACAGCGGAAGCGCAAATTACGGAAAGAGGTTTTTTGAGGTTGCGGTCATTTCAGATGACTGTATTGAGTGCCATCTTGATGACGAAGGCGGAGCAGGCTTTGACTGCCGCGTTGATGTAAAAGTCAGGTTCACATTCGGTGATGACCACTGCCTGAAGATAAACTATGATCTGGTTCCGGACGGAACAACAGTGCTTGCGCCGACAAACCATGCATACTTTGACCTGTCAGGCGCAAGGGGAGTGGAAGGGCACATCCTTCAGATAAATGCCGGAAGGATAGCCGTAAAGGATGAGTATGGAGTTCCGTGGGGAGATACCCTGGATGTAAAAGGAACGGAATACGATTTCCTTGAACCGAGGACGATCGGAAAAATGTATGATGACTATTACATTCTGGATGATGCAGAAGGCGGCCCGAATGCGATCCTTAAAGACCCTGAGAGCGGGAGGATGATCGAAGTCTTTACCGACATGCCGTGCATCATATTGTTTACACCGATCAGCGGTAAACCGTCTGAAGTTCCGGGTAAGTACGGCATTCACTACAATGGCGCGCACGCGGTATGCCTGGAGGCTCAGTATGTTCCGAATTCAATGAATTTTGAGGGATTCCCGTCGCCTGTCTTCAGGAAAGGTGAGCATTTCATCTCGCAGACAGTGTACCGTTTCGGCACTTTTATGCTATAATTAACCATCAATAATTAAAGAGAGGTTTTATGCATGAGCGTTGAATTCATTGATTTTTCCTGCAAACACAACATCCTGATCAAGAACCCCGACGGCAGTTTTTCACCGATGGATGAACCTTATTTTGAGGTTGAGCAGATCGATGACACAACATGGAAGATCCTGACTTCGGGTGATTATACCTATCTTATTGCAGGTGACGGCGAGGCAATGGCGTTTGACACAGGATACGGCGCAGGCAATATCCGCAGATACATGGAGTCTGTATGCCATCTTCCCGTTGAGTGTGCGATAAACAGCCATGATCATTTCGATCATACTGCGGGCAATCCTTATTTTGAAAAAGTCTACATGACGGAGAAAGGCGCAAAGTACGCCACGATCCCTTACCCCAGCTTTGACGGCATAGACTTCCACGCTGATGAGTATGAGAGAGTGGTTGTGCACGACGGCGACATCATCCCCTTAAAAGGAAGGGAACTTGAAGTCATAGAGATCCAGGATCACGCTCCAAGTTCACTCATGGTCCTTGACAGGAAAAACAGGATCCTGTTTTCAGGCGATGAGATCTTCGGCGCACCGTTCAAACCTCTTGGAAGAGGACTCACTTCATGGGTGAACGGACTCAGGAAGATCAAGGATCACATTGATGAGTTCGACTTTGCGCTGGGCGGAAACGGAAAACTCCCCAAGGAACATGTCCTCGGATTCATAAATGTCGCTGAGTATGCGCTTGCACATCCCGAGGAGGCTGTTAAGCCCGAGCCCAGAAAGGGCGGACCGGGCGGACCTCCCGCATTTCCTGACCATGACGGGCACACTGTCTATGACAGGATGTTCCCTCATTCAGGTGACCGTACCACATATGATCCTGAGGACAGGCCGAAGGCAAAACCTGAGAACATGGTAATGCTTGAGAAAGACGGATACAGGATCGGATTTGACATAACACTCATAAATGAATGATGATATTACCGGAGGCTGCCTATACAGGCAGCCTCTTTTTCTTTTATGGCTTCTATTGTATAATGTTTTCCAAACGATCAATGAATTTGGAGGTAGCACATGAAATTCAGGGAAATGCCGTATGAACGCCCGGATCTGGAAGCAGTGATCAGGGAACTTACGGGTTATACAGAGGAACTTAAAAATGCGGATTCTTATGAAGCAGCCAGGGAAGTCTTCATTAAGAAGGATAATCTGGAACGCCATGTGATGTCGGTTGCCACGATCGCTTCCGTAAGGCACTCCATCGACACACGCATAGAGTTTTATAAAGATGAGGACAAGTTCTGGAACCAGGCTATGCCTCAGCTGCAGGAATATATGCAGCAGTGGACTCTCGCCCTGATGGAAAGTCCTTACAGACCAGATTTTGAAAAAGAGTTCGGAAAGATAATCTTTACAAATGCGGAACTGGAGCTTAAGTCCTTTTCTCCTGAGATCATTCCTGAAATGCAGGAGGAAAACGATCTGGTCCAGGAATATGACAACCTGATCGCATCAGCACAGATACCGTTTAAAGACGGAGTTTATACACTTTCGCAGATGACGCCGTTCAAGAACAGTGCTGACGATGAGGAGCGCCTTGCGGCATGGAAAGCAGAAGGGCAGTGGTACAAAGATCATCAGGCAGATCTTGACAGGATATATGACCGTCTCACACATCTCAGGGATACCATGGGAAAGAAACTGGGCTACGGAGGATATACCCAGCTTGGTTACTACAGGATGGAGAGAAACTGCTACACCAAGGAAGATGTTGAAAAGTTCCGCGAGGCGGTCAGGACATATCTTGTTCCGGTTGCCGACAGCATTTTCAAAGAGCAGGCAAAGAGGCTTGGCAAGGAATATCCCATGAGCTTCGCTGACAACGCACTTGAGTTCAGGAGCGGCAATCCGAAGCCTCAGGGCACTGCAGACGATATCCTTGCAGCAGGAAAGAAGTTTTATGATGAACTGTCTCCTGAGACCAGCGAGTTCTTCAATGCCATGCTCGACATGGAGATGATGGATGTCCTGAGTACCGAAGGCAAGGAAGGCGGCGGATACTGCACAGAGATCCCTGACTACAGCATGCCGTTTATATTTGCCAATTTCAACGGTACGCAGGGGGATGTCGAAGTGGTGACTCACGAGGCAGGGCATGCCTTTGAGGCGTACATGAACATCGACAGGGTTCCGTGCTCTGTTGTATGGCCATCACTTGAGGCGTGCGAAGTGCATTCGATGTCAATGGAATTCTTCGCATGGCCGTGGGCTGAGGACTTCTTTGGAAAGGACGCGCAGAAATATCTCTACAGCCATCTGGCGTCGGCACTCAAGTTCATCCCGTACGGAACGATGGTGGATCATTTCCAGCACGTGGTATATGAAAAACCTGAGATGACGCCGGCACAGAGGCATGCGGTCTGGAAAGAGCTGCTCGGTGTATACATGCCTTGGATGAAGCTGGACGGAGACATCCCGTTCTACAGCGAGGGAGAGGGATGGCAGAGGCAGAGCCATATTTACGGCAGTCCGTTCTACTACATAGATTACTGCCTTGCGCAGACTGTGTCGCTTGAATTCTGGGCAATGATCCAGGAGGATCAGAAGAATGCATGGAAGCATTACATGGATTATATAAGACAGGGCGGAACAGCAACGTTTACCGAGCTCCTTGCAAATGCCGGACTGGTAAGTCCGTTTGACGGGGAGTGCCTTAAGAAAGTCTGCGATACAGCATCAAAGTGGCTTGATGATTTTGACCTTAGCACAATAGAGTGATATGAGCGGTGAAAAGAAGAAAAAAAGCTTCCGGAAAGAATATCTGAATGATTTTCAGAAGAACGATTCCGGAAAATATGTCTATTCCGGAGAGCATAGGACTTATGAAGGCGGAGCAGAGCGATGGCGAAAGGTGATGATCATCCTCTGGATCTGCCTTGCCGTTCCTGCTGCGCTGCTGATAGTGATAGGCTGTATTTCCGGAAGCGGGCTTACGGGGAACATACTGATAATACTTCCTTATGCGTTGGAACTGATCGCGCTGTTCATAGTGATCTGGAAAATGGTCAGGCTGACATATGGCGGAATGAAGCTCAGAAAATATGTCTATGAGTCAACTGTGCTGCATATTCCGGTGTATGCGTCAGTCGCTGCTGCAATCGCGGCGATCGCGTTTGCAGGTATCATAGTTTCCCTGATTATAGGTACTTTCAGCGGGAGCATTGCAGGTATCGTGCTCTATATCCTTACACAGGCGGCCCTGGCGGCAGGAAGCCTGGTTATCATACGTTTGGTCAAAAGTATGAAATGGTCATGAAATTGTATAAATAAAACACAAAATCGTCACATTTTGGGCTCTGATTATTGACATATAGGACTAGTAAACTTAAAATTATTAAAGTCGCAATTTTTCAATTGCTGCAAAATTACAGGAGGATTTAAACATGAAGAAAATCAGTAAAATGCTGGCACTTCTTCTTGCAGCTGTAATGGTATTCACATTAGCTGCATGTTCAGGTTCCGGCACACCGTCCACAACCGCTGCACCGGCTGCTACCGACGCAACTGAAGCTCCGGCGGACGATACCACAGAAGCACCCACAGAGGAAGAGGTTGAGACCGAAGCTCCCCGTGAGATGAATGCTGACACACCGCTCGTTGTCGGTTATTCACCTTTCAGCAGCAAGTTCTCTCCTTTCTTCTCAGAAACCGCTTATGACCAGGATGTTTACGCCATGACACAGCTGTCACTTCTTTCAAGTGACCGTATGGGCGCCATCATCTACAACGGTATCGAGGGTGAGACGATCGAGTACAACGGAACACCATACACATATCATGGACCCGCTGATCTCGTAGTAACAGAGAATGAAGACGGCACAGTCTTCTATGACTTCACACTTCGTGAGGATCTTGTATTCTCAGATGGCGAGCCTCTTACCATTGATGATGTAATCTTCACTATGTATGTTCTCTGCGATCCTACATATGACGGATCATCAACTCTGTTCGCACAGCCTATCGAAGGCATGGCAGATTACCGTACAGGTATTGCAAAGAGGATCACTCTTATCGCTGAAGCAGGAAGAGACAACACAGACTTTACTTTCTGGACACAGGAACAGCAGGATGCTTACTGGAAGATGGTTGATGAAGCTCCCGCAGCCCTTGCTCAGGAGATCTGTGACTACTGCTGGGAGAACGGATATGCTCCCAAGGAAGACGTAAGTGCTGCAGCAGGCGCTTGGGGATTCTCAGTACCTGAAGGCGGCACAATTGAAGATTTCGCAGCTGCCCTCGTTGAAAGCTATGGCGATGACATCATCGGCATGATCGATACCGAGAATGCAGGCAGCAGCGTAGCTGACTTCCTTCCGGACTATGACGCTTATGAAGAGTGGATCGAGTACGGCGAGTCAGCTGCAAACATCACCGGTATCCAGAAGACAGGCGATTATTCAATGCGTATTGTTGCTACAGAAGTAGACGCAACAATGGTATACCAGCTCGGTGTTTCAATCGCTCCTCTTCATTACTATGGCGATGTTGCACAGTATGATTATGACAACAACATGTTCGGATTCCCTAAGGGTGATCTCAGCATTGTCAAAGCTAAGACAACTGAGCCTCTTGGCGCCGGCAAGTACAAATTCATCAAGTTTGAAAACGGTGTTGTAAACTTCGAAGCAAACGAGAACTATTATGAAGGCGTTCCGAAGACCAAGTACATCAACTTCCGTGAAGTTCAGGATACTGATAAGCTTAACGGCGTTAAGACAGGAACACTTGATATCACAGATCCTTCATTCAGCTCAGATACCGTTGCGGCTATCATCCAGGCTAACGGAAATGACGATGTTACCGGTCCGGTCATCACTACCAACACAGTTGACAACCTCGGCTATGGTTATATCGGAATCAACGCTCATAATGTAAAGGTCGGCGAAGATCCTTCTTCAGACGCTTCCAAGAATCTGAGAAAAGCATTCGCAACAATCTTCTCGGTATACCGTGATGTTGCTATCGACTCTTACTATGGAGAGAGAGCATCAGTCATCAACTATCCTATCTCCAATACATCATGGGCAGCTCCTCAGCCTACAGATGACGGCTACAGGCTTGCATTCTCTACAGATGTAAACGGCCTTGACATCTATACTTCAGACATGGATGCTGACGCTAAATACGCAGCAGCCAAGGCTGCAGCTCTCGGATTCTTCGAGGCAGCAGGCTACACAGTAGCAGACGGCAAGGTTACAGCAGCTCCTGAAGGCGCTAAGATGGAATATGAAGCTCTGATCCCCGGCGACGGTGCCGGCGACCATCCTTCATTCATGATCCTTACACTTGCTCATGACGCACTTGCAGAGCTCGGAATCAATCTGATCGTAACAGACCTTACCAACTCAGCAGACCTCTGGACAACACTTGAGGCTGATCAGGGCGAGATCTGGTGCGCAGCATGGGGCGCAACTGTTGACCCTGACATGTATCAGGTATACTATTCTGACGTTGCAAACGGCGGAGCAAACGCAGGCGGATCACACTATATGTACAACATTGACGATCCTGATCTCGATGAAATGATCATGGCAGCACGTAAGTCTACAGACCAGACCTATCGTAAGACTGTATACAAGGCTTGCCTTGATACTATTATCGACTGGGCATGCGAGATCCCTGTATATCAGAGACAGAACGCTATCGTCTTCTCTACAGAGCGTGTAAACATTGACACAGTTACACCTGATATCACCACATTCTACGGATGGATGAGTGAGATCGAGAACACTGTTCTGAATTACTAATTTACAGACGGTACCTGTTACATCAGGTAGTTCGATCGTAAACTAACGGGCCGTCCTGTGACAGACTGGTCACAGGACGGCTCATACCGTATCAAATGGGGTGAATCAGAGTGAAGAAATTTATCATCAAACGTATACTTATATCTATCGTCATTCTGATATTTGTTGCGTTCATTATTTATATTCTTATGAGATGTCTGCCGACCTCTTATCTCGAGCAGGTGGCAAGACAGAAATCCATGCAGCCCGGTTCAAAAAGCTTTGAAGAATGGATGGCACAGCTTAGTGCCACTTATGGCATGGACAAAGGCATTATCCCGGGATTTATAGCATGGTGCGGCAAGGCAATTGTCGGTAACTTTGGTGACAGCTGGAAATGGACTGTACCTGTTGTGGAGAAATTCCATGACGCAATATGGATCTCATTTATCATGGGAGCTATATCGTTCGTCCTTGAGCTGATCATCGCCATTCCTTTGGGCATTATCTCCGCTACAAAGCAATACAGCAAAACAGACTATACCATCACGATAGTTGCGCTGACGTGTTATTCGCTGCCGACGTTCTTCTTTGCGTCGCTGCTAAAACTCGTCTTTTCAGTCAAGCTGGGCTGGTTTGACCTGGGAGGTCTTATCGGCCGTAACTTTGACCATCTTTCATCGTGGGGCCAGTTCTGGGACCGTGCGGCGCATCTTGTGCTCCCGATCTTTACGTTGGTCGTTATCAGTATAGGATCACTGATGCGTTATACACGAACAAACATGCTGGAAGTGCTCAACGCGGATTATATACGGACAGCCCGTGCTAAGGGACTGTCTGAGCGGAGAGTAATTTATCATCATGCTTTCCGCAATACTCTTATTCCGATCGTAACCATAGTGGGAGGATCACTCCCGGGACTGTTTTCCGGAGCGCTGATCACTGAGACGCTTTATTCCATTCCCGGAATAGGCTATGTATCATACCAGTCCATGGTAGCCGGTGACATACCGTTCTCCATGTTCTATCTGGTATTCCTGGCGATCCTGACATTGCTCGGAAATCTGATCTCAGACATATTGTATGCTGTTGTGGACCCGCGTGTCCGCATAGCGTAGGAAAGGGGGCATTTACATGAGTGAAGAAAACAAAAACTTAAATACCCCCGATAATAATGAGAACTCTCAGGAATATTCCCTTAACGATGACCGCCGTGTTAAGACTCTTTCTCCGGGAAGACTGGTAGCAAAGAGATTCTTCAGAAACCGTGTCGCAGTTACAGGCCTTATAATTCTGGCGTTCATGTTCGTTTTCTCTTTCATTGGCGGCTGGATAACACCTTACGCGGAAGATCAGCTGTTCTATCGTGAAGACGAGCAGAATAAACAGTATGCAGGCGTTACTGAAAATACTGAACTCAGATATGTAGTCGCCGAGGGCGAGAGCTTTCCGGCACTTGCGCAGGCACAGTTCTATCTTGCACAGAAGAGCGGCGAGGAAGAGTTCAGCGCATTGGGCAAGAATTATTCCTATAAAGAGGAAGGAGAGGATTTCTATTCTCTTTACAGCAAGGACGGAAAAATACCGGTCCTGATAGCGTTTGCATCAAAAACCATCGTAAGTTCAAGTACAGGAAATGAAAAGGTTCCTTTTGATCTTCAGTATGAGCTTCTTCACTGCTTAAACGCAAAGGAAAAGTCGTTTGAACTCGATGGAGTTAAATATGAAGTCGATGATGACGGAGTACTGACAAAGGGCGGAGAAGAGATAGCATATGCAAGCCAGTATGTCGTTCAGGCTATAATGGGCGATGTCTATCTGACACGTTCATTCAAAGAAGAGCTTATTGATGCGATCAGTATCGGAGATACTGAGTTCGTATTTACTGACGAGGACGGCACTACAGCAGAGTACACGATAACCTACAACGCTGCTACCAAGGCTTACTCAGTACTGCAGACAGTTTCAACACGTGTATTTGACACATATTCACCGCCGAGCGGAGCACATTGGCTCGGAACTGACAGAAACGGCATGGACATGCTCACGCGTCTGATGTACGGAGGCAGGGTATCGCTCTATATCGGTTTCATCGTTGTTATTATCGAGTCTGTCATCGGTGTCATCCTTGGCGGTATCTCAGGTTATTTCGGCGGATGGGTCGACAACCTGATCATGCGTATAGTTGATATTTTCTACTGCATTCCTTCGATGCCGATCATAATCATCCTCGGTGCCGCAATGGATGCGATGAGAATGGATCCGCAGCTCAGGATGGTCTGGCTCATGCTTATCCTCGGATTCCTTGGATGGGCGGGAATAGCCCGTCTGGTCAGAGGCCAGATCCTCTCCTTAAGGGAGCAGGAGTTCATGACCGCTACTGAAGCAACAGGTATCAGGGTTTCAAGACGTATATTCAAGCATCTGATACCGAACGTCATCCCGCAGCTCATAGTTACAATGACAATGAGCCTCGGATCGACGATCCTCATTGAGGCAACACTTTCATTCCTCGGACTTGGTGTAAAGTTCCCGTTTGCTTCATGGGGAAACATCATCAATGATGTTAATGATACACATGTACTTACAAATTACTGGTTCATATGGATCCCTGCAGGTATCTGCCTGGTTGCAACTGTTCTTGCGTTCAATCTGGTCGGTGACGGTTTAAGGGATGCATTTGACCCGAAGATGAAGCGGTAAGGAGGGGACTTTCATGGCAAAAAAGAAAAAAGCAGAAGGTTACCTTACTGCGAAAGAAGCAAGAGCTATCTCCAGATCAAACAAGAAGATCACGAATGAGCTGGAGAGAAAAAGAAAAAGAAAGAATGTGCCCGAGTCAGAATATCTGACCACGATGCACAATCCCGCAAACGCTGTTGAGTTTGATGACCTGCATACATATTTCTTTACCGATGCAGGCACAGTTAAGAGCGTTGACGGCGTTACATTTGACGTTCCCATCGGAAAGACTGTTGGCGTCGTTGGCGAATCAGGCTGCGGAAAATCAGTAACCAGTCTCTCCCTCATGCAACTGCTCCAGCGTCCGCAGGGCCAGATCGTATCGGGCGAGATAAGACTGAATCTCGGTGACAAAGCTTATGAGATATCCCGGGTTCCTCAGGAAGCCATGCAGCACATCAGGGGAAATGTTGTATCAATGATCTTCCAGGAGCCCATGACAAGCCTTAATCCGGTCTTCAAGATCGGCGCACAGCTTGATGAAGTCATAGAGCTTCATGATGGAGAAGGCAAGAGCAAGGAAGAGATCAAGAGACGTTCAATAGAAGCTCTTGAGATGGTCGGTATCGCAAACAGCGAAGGTGTATACAAGATGTATCCCCACGAGCTTTCCGGCGGAATGAGACAGCGTGTCATGATCGCCATGGCACTTGCGTGCAATCCGAGGATAATCATTGCTGACGAACCGACAACAGCTCTTGATGTTACAATCCAGGCACAGATCCTTGACCTTTTAAGAAACCTTAAGGACAAGATCAATTCCTCGATCATGCTCATCACTCACGACCTCGGCGTCATTGCTGAGATGGCTGATTACGTTGTTGTAATGTACGCCGGCAGGATAGTGGAAAAAGGAACTGCTGAGGACATATTCTATCATCCCAGCCACCCGTATACCATCGGTCTTATGGCTTCCAAGCCTGTTGTAGGCAGGGAAGTGGATGAGCTTTACTCAATCCCGGGTAAGGTTCCTAATCCTGTAAACATGCCGGATTACTGCTATTTCAGGGACCGCTGCGAGATGAGACTTGGATGCTGTGACGGCGAGTATCCTTGCGAGATCAGCCTGTCTGATACCCACAAGGTAAGCTGCTACAGGTATTATGAGGAACATAAGGCTGAAGCAGAAGCGATCAAGGCACCTGTTCTTGTTAATATTAGCGAAGGAGGTGACGGAGAGTGAGCAGTCTTAATGGTAATTGGACAAACAGAGGCAAGGCACCCGAAACCCCTGAAGAGCAGATCAATGCATTGGAAAATGATTTTAAGCAGGAGATGAAAAAAGCCGGATCAGCCCAGGCAGAACCTGTGAAGACAGAGTCCAAGGAACCGTTGGTATATGATGATAAATATATCCTCCAGGTACGCGACCTGAAGAAGTATTTCCCTATCAAAGGCGGTTTCTTCAACAGAGTTGTAGGCCAGGTAAAGGCAGTTGACGGCGTTACCTTTAATCTTGAAAGAGGCACAACAATGGGCCTCGTTGGAGAGTCAGGCTGCGGCAAGACAACAGCAGGACGTACCATTCTCAGACTTAATGATAATAAAACCGGCGGAGATGTTCTGTTTAACGGACGCGAGGTTTATGACCTGAGTAAAAAAGAACTAAGAGATGCCCGTACACAGATGCAGATCATTTTCCAGGATCCGTTTTCAAGCCTTTCACCGCGTCTTCCGGTAGGTGAGATCATCGGCGAGGCTGTAAGGGAGCATAACCTGGTATCAAGATCTGAGTTCAATGACTATGTTGATAAGGTCATGGATGACTGCGGTCTTCAGCCTTTCCACAAAGACAGGTATCCGCATGAGTTCTCCGGCGGACAGAGGCAGAGGATATGCATAGCGCGTGCGCTTGCACTTAATCCGGAGTTCGTTGTATGCGATGAGCCTGTATCGGCACTTGACGTAAGTATCCAGGCACAGATCATAAATCTGCTCAAAGAACTCCAGGAGCAGAGAAAACTTACTTATCTGTTCATCTCACATGACCTTTCGGTAGTTGAACATATATCAGATTCTGTAGGTGTCATGTATCTTGGAAATTTGGTTGAATACGGCCACAAGAAGGATATCTTTAAGAACCCTCTTCATCCGTACACACAGGCACTGTTTTCAGCCATACCTGTTCCGGATCCGAATGCCAAGATGAACCGTATAGTTCTTGAGGGAACGATCCCGTCTCCGGCAAATCCTCCGGAGGGATGTAAGTTCCATACAAGATGCAAATACTGTACAGACAAATGCAAGACAGAGGTTCCCGTACAGAAAGAGATCGAACCGGGACACTTTGTGGTATGTCATCTGTTTGATTGATCAAAAGGATTAACTGTGGGTAAAAAGATCTACGATGATGACGATGGCCGTACCATCGCGGATATGAGCGGACTTGAAGGCAGAAGTATCACTTCTGCCTTTAAGGAAACCCGCAGAAAAAAGCAGGAAGAGAAGTTAAACCCTGAGATACAGGAAGATAAAAAGACGAGACGGGCATATACATTTGGTGCTGTCGGAGCAGGATTGCTGATCGGCGGCATTTACCTGGTTGTTTTTGCCATAGTTATCGTCTTCCTCCTTTTTATCTGGGGAGTACTCTGAGGTAAACAATTTGTATATTTGCCCCTTAACACAGGTATTACCGTTATAGCTATACGTAAAACCTCTGTTAGGGGGCAAACTGGTTAATCATGGAAAAGATACTTATTCTATCGGATATACATAGAAGCACAAGGACCGCTGCCAAAATAATAGATGAGCACAGAGATGCGGATGCGATCATTTTCCTGGGTGACGGCGAAGACGCATTTGAGAATGCAATGGCTGAATGCGGCATCGACATTTACGGTAAAAGACCTGCAGTTTACCAGGTTGCAGGAAACTGCGACTGGGACAGCATGCTTCCGATGACTATCATACCTGAATTCGAGAACGTCAGAGTATGCGCCACACATGGGCATGGATATTCTGTTAAAGCAAAGCAGGGAAGAGTGAGGCTTGCAGAGGAAGCTTCAGCAAGAGGATGCGGGTGTGCGATTTTCGGTCATACACACAGTAAGACCATAGAGGAGATCAACGGCGTGACAATGTTCAATCCCGGTGCGGTGCAGAACGGAGAATACGGGCTGGCATTCGCTGAGAACGGAACGATTAGGTTTGAACACCGGAGCGTGTGAAAAATGGAAAAAAGAAGGCTCGTTTTCTACGGAGATTCAAATACTTACGGATACGATCCAAGGGATTTTTCGGGTTGGCGCTACCCTGAAAAGAGCATTTGGGTATCTCTTGTTGCTGAAGCGCTGAAAGATGTGTTCGACGTTGAAAATGAGGGCGTTAACGGCAGAAGGATACCTACAGGAAGGTTTTACAGCTATGACACCGGCCTGATAGGCTCACTTTCTGAAAATGACATCTTTGCCATAATGCTGGGTACTAACGACATACTGATGAACATTGAACCGGATGCGGACAGGGCAATAAAAGCAATGGATGAGTTCATAGGGTTCATTAAAGAGCAGGAACATCATCCAAGGATACTTATCATTGCACCGCCATGCATCGGGCAGGAAAATGACGCAGACCTGATATTTATGCGATTTTACCGCGAATGTGTTAAAATGAACGATGGATTCAGAAAGATAGCTGAGACTAGAGGCTGCACATTTGCTGACGCCTCAGGCTGGGGGATTGAGATGTCGTTTGACAGATGCCATTTTTCTGAAGAAGGTCATAGGATATTTGCAAAGCACATGATCAGTTTCCTGAAAGGAGAAAAAAATGGCCTGGGACTGCATTATTAAGGGTAAAGAGATCGATGATGTCCGGAAGGACAGAAAGACATCTAAGAGCGTTGAAAAATACAACATCTCCGAACAGGCAGTTTATTTTGACAACAAGTATCTGCCGTTAAAAGAGATAAAAGCGATGCGCGTTCAGCCGTCAATGTACACTCCTCAGGGGTGCTGCGGCAAGGGGATACCGGTATTCAAGATAAGGCTGGATTACGGCGGAGAAAAACCGGTAGTTCTCATGGTGGAAAAAGAGAACAACGCCATACGGGCAGTTCAGATGATACGGGGCTGCAATCCGGATGCTGTTGTCGAGGAATACGTGGATCCGGTAACCGGTGAACCACCCAAAAAGTGGAAAGGTATTTTTGGTTGATATTTAGGAAAATAGGGGATGTGTGATGAAAAAGAGAGATAGTTTTGCTACCAGACTGGGATTCATCATGGTCAGTGCAGGATGCGCGATAGGTATCGGCAATGTATGGAAATTCCCATTTATCACAGGACGCAACGGCGGAGCATTCTTTGTACTGTTCTATCTGATATTCCTGTTGATCTTAGGGATACCCGTAATGACAATGGAGCTTGCGGTCGGACGAGCAAGCAAGAAGAGTGTTGTCTTAGGTTATAAGGCACTTGAAAAACCGGGAGCAAAGTGGCATATCCACGGCTGGTTCTGTATTGCCGGATGCTGGCTCCTGATGATGTACTACACGACTGTATCCGGATGGATGCTCGGTTATTTCTGGAAGTTCCTGACTGGAAGATTTGAAGGGGTTGAAGGAGAGGCAGTTGACGCAGTATTTGGGGAAATGCTGTCAAGTCCTGCACAGCTTCTCATATTGATGGCTATTGTAGTCATAGCCGGATTCCTGGTATGCAGTTTTTCCGTGGCCAAAGGTCTTGAAAAAGTGACTACCGTTATGATGGTGGCACTTCTCATACTGATCGTTGTACTGGCTATCCATTCGCTCACTCTCCCGGGAGCATCAGAAGGTATCAAGTTCTATCTGCTCCCTGACATAAGCAAGGCTTTGGATGTCGGAATCCTCAATGTGCTGGCAGCTGCAATGAACCAGGCGTTCTTTACACTTTCACTTGGCGTTGCATCCATAGAGATATTCGGATCATACATGTCGGATGAGCACACCCTGACAGGAGAATCGATCAGGATCGTATCTCTTGATACATTTGTAGCGATCGTATCGGGACTTATCATCTTCCCTGCATGCTTCAGCTTCAATGTGGCCCCGGCAGCAGGACCGTCCCTGATCTTTGTTACGCTCCCGAGGATATTTGCCAGCATGGCAGGCGGAAGGATCTGGGGAACACTGTTCTTCCTGTTCATGGTATTTGCAAGCTTCTCAACAGTAATAGCTGTATTTGAGAACCTTATCGCAAGCAATATAGATAACTTCAAATGGTCGCGTGTCAAGTCTGTTGTCATAAGCGGCATTGCAATGCTCATCCTCAGCGCACCGTGCGCACTCGGATACAATCTGCTCAGCAATGTACATATTATCGGAGCACGTGACATACTTGACAGTGAAGACTTTATAGTCAGCAACATCCTGCTCCCGGTAGGAGCGCTCATATTCCTGCTTTTCTGCTGTACCAAGTGGGGCTGGGGATTTGACAATTATCTGGCTGAGGCAAATAAAGGTTCAGGTATAAAGATGGCAAGATGGTTCAGGCACTATTTCCGTTTTGTGATGCCTGTCCTTATCCTTGCGATATTCATCTTTGGCCTCATAGGAATAGGCTGATCGGAGGATAAATGGAAAACAACTATTTGCAGAAACTCCTGACTGACATGGGATATGTGGAAGAGAACATCTTCCTTTCCCTTACAAGGCGGGGCGAGATGCCGAATCAGATATTCAGATATGAATATCTTGATTATGACGTGATCATGAAGATAGGCATCAAGGATGAGAATGGAGAGAATCTCGGAATCGTAAGGGTGACTGAAGAATACCTCAGAACTGTCGGTCTTGATCCGATGCAGGCAATGCAGTGGGGATATACAAACTGTGAAAAGAAGGCCGAGAGCCTTGATCTGGAAGAAGCATCTGCCAGAAAGGGCGGATCAAAAGGACTTGCAGGAACTACAGGGCTCGAAAAGGGAACTCCCAAGATGTATGCTGCCAGATGCGGCGAAGAAGATGGCGGTGCTGTGGTCATATTCCTTAAGGGATATCTCATGAACTTCTGCCGCAGCCATGGCATCGATAAACTTATAATAATCCCATCCAGTACCATGGATGTCGTGCTCATCGATGCTGATCCGGAAAAGATGGACATGGATGTGCTCCTTAACATGGAACGTGAGATAAGCGAACAGCAGGTTGAATTTGAGCATCAGCTGGATCCGTGCGTGATGCTGTATGATACTGCAGACAACGAAGTCAAAATAATAGCACGCGGATAGGAAAATGGATATGCAGATAATCGAACTTAAACAGGATATTATAAGGGACAATGAGATAACCGCCGGAGGTCTCAGAAATGAGATGAAGGACGGTGCAAAGCTGATGATCAATATCATGTCAGCTCCAGGATCCGGGAAAACCTCCACACTTATCAGGACCATTCAGGGACTTGAAGGGGTTGCCAGGGTAGGAGTTATGGAATGCGACATTGACGCGAGCGTAGACGCTGAGACGATCGCAAATGCCGGAGGAAAGGCCGTTCAGCTCCACACCGGCGGAATGTGCCACATGGATGCGGACATGACCAAACAGGGCCTGGATGCGCTAGGACTTGATGATGTCGACGTTATATTCATAGAGAACGTTGGCAATCTGGTATGTCCCGCGGAGTTTGACACAGGTGCGGCATTAAATGTCTCTATCCTGTCAGTTCCTGAAGGCGATGACAAACCGAGCAAATATACTCTCATGTACAGTGTTTGCGATGCTGTCCTGATAAATAAGATAGACGCCATGCAGGTGTTCGATTTTGACATCGAGGCAGCTAAGCAGCGCATTCATAAATGCAACCCTGATGCAGATGTCTTCTGCATATCCGCCAAGACCGGAGAAGGCTTCAATGACTGGATCGACTGGCTTAAAGGCAAAATGGCACAATTTGCGGCGGGCAGCCTGCCGGTTTCCGCCTTTGAAAGACATGAAGCGGAGGAAGGCAAATGAGCGAAGTAAGGATAATAGAGGTTCACGAGAACATTTTCAGCCAGAATGAGAAAACTGCCGATTCCATTAGGGATAGCCTGAACAGACAGGGAGTTTTCTTTGTTAACGTCATGTCATCCCCGGGTTCAGGTAAGACAACGTTCCTTACAAGACTGATAAATGATCTTAAGGACCGGATCAATATCGGAGTCATGGATGTCGACATTGAGACCAGTCTGGACGCCCAGAGAGTAGCTGATGCTACCGGCGTCAGATCGATGCAGATCCATAATGGAGGGCTTTGTCACATAGATGCTGACATGACACAAAGAGCCCTGAATGAGTTTGGCCCCGAAGGGCTTGATCTGCTTATACTTGAGAACATTGGAAATCTGGTATGCCCGGCAGAATTTGACACGGGAGCCCATAAAAATGTAATGATCCTTTCTGTTCCTGAAGGCGATGACAAACCGCTTAAATATCCGCTGATGTTTTCTGTATGCGATCTTGTGATCATAAGTAAGACAGATACAATGGACTTCTTCGATTTTGACATGGAAAGGGCGGAAAAGAACATCCGTAATCTGAACCCGCATGTTGACATAATACCGCTCAGTGCAAAAACGGGCGTGGGAATGGATAAAGCAGAAAAATGGTTTTTGGAAAAGACCGGTAAAACGGAATGAATAAGGGGCCAAAC
>SVDE01000043.1 GCA_015057955.1 Lachnospiraceae bacterium
GGAAACATCAACAACTGGACAAACGATCCTTATGAAGGATATGAGACAGACGACATCATCTACGGACGCGGCGGATCCGACCAGGAAGGCGGAATGGCTTCGGCTGTATACGGCACAAAGATCATGAAGGATCTCGGTCTCATCCCTGAAGGATATAAGATCATGGTGGTCGGCTCCGTAATGGAAGAGGACTGCGACGGAATGTGCTGGCAGTACATCGTAAATAAATATTTCGATGGTCCTGAAGACGCAAGAAACAAGATAGATTTCGTCATCTCGACAGAGCCGACCGACGGCGGTATCTACAGAGGACACAGAGGCCGCATGGAGATCAGAGTAGACGTAAAGGGAATTTCCTGCCACGGATCTGCTCCGGAAAGAGGAGACAACGCTGTCTACAAGATGGCTGACATCATCAGTGACGTAAGAGCTCTCAACAACAACGACTGCACAGAGAGCACTTCGATCCGCGGACTGGCAAAGATGCTCGATCCTAAGTTCAATCCGGATCATTACGAAGACGCGAGATTCCTCGGCCGCGGTACATGCACGGTTTCCCAGATCTTCTACACATCACCGAGCCGCTGCGCTGTAGCTGACTCCTGCGCTATCTCGATCGACAGACGTATGACTGCAGGCGAAACATGGGACAGCTGCCTCGAAGAGGTCAGACAGCTCCCGAGCGTACAGAAGTACGGCGATGATGTAAAGGTTTCGATGTACATGTATGACCGTCCGTCCTGGACAGGCGAAGTATACGAGACAGAGTGCTACTTCCCGACATGGATCAACAAGGAGAGCTCCGCTCACGTAAAGGCTCTCGTTGAGGCACACAAGGCGCTCTTCGGAGATAAGAGGATCGGTTCGCCTAGCGCAATGCATCTCAGAGACGGCCGTCCGCTCTGCGACAAGTGGACATTCTCCACAAACGGAGTATCCATCCAGGGACGTTACGGGATCCCATGCGTAGGATTCGGACCTGGTGCAGAGAGCCAGGCACACGCACCAAACGAGATCACATGGAAGAAAGACCTCGTTACATGCGCAGCTCTCTATGCAGCAGCAATTCCGCTGTATCCTGACCAGGAGAAGACAGGCGACGTAAGCCAGTTCCGTCAGGGCAAAACAAACAACGATATCAAATAGGACAAAAAACCGACAGCCCCCGGGATCATATGCATCCCGGGGAGACTGTTGACTGACCGGACTTCCGGAGAGCTGAGATGGCAAAGGACACAAGAGAGAAGATCGTTAATACGGCATGGAAGCTTTTCTATGAGGAAGGCTTCGGCGAAACAACGATAAATGACATAATCAGAGAAGCGGATATTTCCAAGGGAACGTTCTACTACTATTTCAGAAGCAAGGACGATCTGCTCGGAACGCTTTCGGAGATCCTTGACCGCGAATACCAGCGGCTTGAGAGTGAGGAGCCTGAAGGCATGAGCTGTCTGGAAAAGCTTATATGGCTCAACTATGAAGTGCACGTATTCATGGAAAAGACCATGGACTACAGACTTCTTGCGTATCTGTATTCCGCGCAGATAGTAAAGGAGAGCTTTTCGGCGCTGCTTAACCGCAACAGATATTATTACAGATATATCGAGAAGATAATGGAGGAAGGGCGGCAGAACGGAGAGCTTACAGACAAAATGCCCGTAAGCGAAATGGTCAGATACTTCAGCATGTGTGAAAGGGCACTTGTGACTGAATGGTGCATGAACAACGGGGCTCTTTCGCTGGGGGAATTCAGTAAACGATGTTTCCCTGTAATGATGCAGGGGCTCAAAAAAGAGTGACTCGAAAGAGTTGCTTTTTTTATTGCCTAACAATGGCATGAAAATGTATAATATTGTTGTAAGTTTTTAGACTGCGGTCTAAAACGGAGACTATAATCATGCATGCAATCACAAATATACAAAAATACTCAATACATGACGGAGACGGCATCAGGACAACAGTCTTCTTCAAGGGCTGTCATCTCAGATGCTGGTGGTGCCATAACCCCGAAACTCAGAAGTTTGATCCTGAGCTGCAGATAGACATAGCTAAGTGCACGGGATGCGGCAGGTGCGAGGCAGTCTGCCCGACAGGTGCCATAACGATGTCGGAACCGGATGAAGATGGCAGAAAAGCTGTTATTGACCGGGATAAGTGCATCAGGTGCGGAAAGTGCGCTGATGTATGTCTCGGCAACTTCAGGGTCCTGGTCGGCAGAGAATACCCGATCGATGAACTCGTCAGGATATGCCTTCAGGACCAGATGTTCTATGAGCAGTCAGGCGGGGGCGTCACACTGTCCGGCGGTGAGGTCATGGCGATGGATCCCGTCTATATACAGACTTTGGTAAAGGAACTCTGCCGTGAGGGTGTGGATGTAACCATAGACACATGCGGACAGGCTCCTTACAGCAATTTCGAGGCTATACTGCCGTACGTTCACACCTGGCTATACGATGTCAAGGTGATAGACGACGAGAAGCATAAAAAATACGTCGGCATGAGCAACAGGCTCATACTTGACAATCTCAAGGGGATAGCGAAGGCCGGTGCCCGCATATACATAAGGATACCGACTGTAAAGGAAGTCAACGGAGACCCGGAATCCATGGCGCAGATCATAGATTTCCTGAAGGAGAACGGCATACAGACGCCTCAGGTAAACCTCCTGCCATATCATAGTACGGGATCTCACAAATACGGTAAGCTCGGACGCGATTACCCGGCCGCAGATCTGACGGCACCGTCCGATGAAGAAATGGAATCATTTGTTGAACAGTGGAATAAAGCAGGTTTTGCTAATGTAAAGATCGGCGGTTAAGCCGGACGGAGGACAAAATGGAAGAACGTGGAATGAACGCAAGGATCAGAGCTCTGAGAAAGGTCAGCATGGAGACTCAGCCTCACATCGATCTTGAGAGAGCGATCATCGAGACAGAAGTTTATAAGAAATGGGAAGACAAGGTATCTCTCCCTGTACTGAGAGCCATGGTACTCAAGGAGTACTTCAGCAAGAAGACTCTCTACCTTGGAGAGGGCGAGCTTATTGTAGGTGAAAAGGGTAAGGACCCGCAGTCCTCGCCGACATTCCCTGAGCTCACATGCCACACGATCGAAGACATGTACATCATGAACGACCGTGATGTTGTTAACTACACCGTAACAAAACAGGACCTCAAGGACCAGGAAGAGATCATTATACCTTACTGGAAGGGCAAGTCCATGAGAGACAAGCTGATCGCAGGCATGACCCACGAGTGGAGAAAGTGCTATGATGCCGGCATGTTCACCGAGTTCATGGAGCAGAGAGGTCCGGGACATACATGCGGCGGAAAAAACGTATTCACAAAGGGATACGCTGATTATAAAGAGGAGATCCAGGCAGCGATCGATGCTCTCGATTTCATGAACGATGCTGAAGCGCTCGATAAGAAAGACGAGCTCGAGGCAATGCTCATCGACTGCGACGCAGTGATGATCCTCGGCGAGAGATATCAGAAGCTTCTGAAGTCCGAGGCTGAGAAGTGCGCGGATCCTGTGCGCAAGGCAGAACTGGAGCAGATGGCAGCTAATCTGGACGTCGTTCCGGCTCATGCTCCGCAGACTTACTGGCAGGCGATCCAGCTCTACTGGTTCACACACCTTGCCGTAACTACGGAACTCAACCCTTGGGACGCGTTCAGCCCTGGAAGACTCGACCAGCATCTGTATCCATACTATAAGAAAGATACTAAGGAAGGCATCCTCGATGACGAAAGAGCTCTGGAGCTCCTCGAGTGCCTCTGGGTCAAGTTCAACAACCAGCCGGCTCCTGTTAAGGTAGGCGTTACCCTCAAGGAGAGCGGAACATATACAGACTTTGCGAACATCAATACAGGCGGAATCAAGGAAGACGGCACAAACGGCGTTAACGCTGTCAGCTACCTCATCCTCGACTGCATGGATGAAATGAAGCTGGTACAGCCGAACTCCAACGTTCAGATCAGCAAGAAGACTCCTCACAAGTTCCTCAAGAGAGCATGCGAGATCTCGAGAGAAGGATGGGGACAGCCTGCATTCTACAACACTGATGAGATCGTACAGGAACTGCTTAACGCAGGAAAGACCCTCCTTGACGCGCGTCAGGGCGGTTCATCCGGCTGCGTTGAGACAGGTTCATGGGGCAATGAGGCTTACATCCTGACCGGATACCTCAACATCCCTAAGATCTTCCAGCTGACTCTTTACAACGGATTTGACGATCAGAGCGGAAAGCAGCTCGGACCTGAGACCGGTTATGCATGGGACTTCGAAACATATGAAGAGCTCTGGAACGCCTTCACGATCCAGTTGAAGCATATGGTCGATGTAAAGGTGCGCGGAAACAACGTCATCGAGAAGCTTTACGCCAAGTACATGCCTGCTCCGTGTCTGTCGATCGTAACCAACGACTGCATCAAGAAGGGCAAGGATTACAACAACGGCGGTTCCAGATACAACACAAGATATATCCAGGGCGTTGGTATCGGAACGGTCACTGACTGCCTCGCGGCAATCAAGTACAACGTATATGATAAAAAGAATTTCACCATGAAGGAACTCATAACGGCAATGGACGAAAACTTCGTCGGTCACGAGGAGATCCTCAACATGGTGCAGAACAAGACACCTAAGTACGGAAACGACGACGATTACGCTGATGACATCATGCAGGATGTATTCAGACAGTACAGGGACGAGGTAACCGGACGTCCGACAATGAGCGGCGGACAGTACCACGTCGACATGCTGCCTACAACATGCCACATCTACTTCGGTGAGGTCATAGGCGCAACGGCAAACGGCAGGCTTGCAAAGAAGCCTGTATCCGAGGGCATTTCGCCTGAGAAATTTGCTGATACCAACGGACCTACGGCTGTTATCAAGTCGTGCGCCAAGATGGATCACTGCTCCACGGGCGGAACACTTCTTAACCAGAAGTTCACTCCGAGCGCCCTTGCAGGCGATACGGGACTTGAGAACCTGGCAAGCCTGATCCGTACGTACTTCGCTATGGACGGACATCACATCCAGTTCAACGTGTTCGACAAGGAGACGCTCCTGGAGGCACAGAAGCATCCTGATGATTACAAGGATCTTATAGTGCGCGTAGCCGGTTACTCCGACTACTTCAGAAACCTCGATGAGGAGCTTCAGAACGAGATCATAAACAGAACGGCCCAGTCGTTCTAGAAAAGAGAACTCATGGTTCTTACGGTCTGATATCTGAAGCATGATACAGATATTCACACACAGGCCGGACCTTACAGAGTCCGGCCTGTATTTTATAAACATGCAAATCCCGGGGAGGGAGACTGAATGGCAGAAATAACAGAAGGCTACATGCCTTTTATGGGATATAAAACATACTACAGGATCGTCGGCAGACGCGTGGATAATGGAAAAGCTCCGCTTATCTGCCTGCACGGCGGTCCCGGAAGCACTCACAATTACTTCGAGGTGCTGGACAACATCGCGGATGATGACAGCCGCATGGTGGTCATGTATGACCAGCTGGGATGCGGACTCTCTTATCTTGAAGGGCATCCGGAATTATGGACAAAAGAGACATGGATGAGCGAACTCTTTGCCCTCCGGGAACACCTCGGTCTGGATGAATGCCACATAATAGGGCAGTCCTGGGGCGGAATGATGCAGATATGCCTGGGCATAGACTACAAGGAAGAGACAAAGGGCATAAGAAGCTTCATCATATCGAGCGGACATCCTTCGAGCAGCCTCTGGGAAAGGGAAGGACTTCGCAGGATCGCCATGATGCCGCAGGACATGCAGGAAGCCATACACCATGCCCTCGATACGGGGGAATTCAGCGGTGAAGCCTACGACAGAGCCGTCGAAGAATACATGGCAAGATACTGTGATTTCTGGGAAAAGGATCTTCCGGAATGCTGCACAAGGCCTAAAAAGACGGGCAGGGAAGCATATGTATGCGGATGGGGCCCGAATGAATTCGCGCCTGCGGGAACGCTGAAGGATTTTGAATATGTTGACAGGCTCGGCGAGATAGAAGTGCCTTCGCTCATAATGAGCGGTATCTCGGATCTCTGTTCTCCGCTTGTCGCAAAGACCATGCATGACGGAATAAAGGGTTCGGAGTGGATCCTCTGGGAAAGAGCAAGACACACCTGCTTTGTTGACAGACATGATGAATACTGTGCCGAACTGATTCGCTGGATGAACAGATACGACGGATAAATAATTATGGAAAACAAATCTGAAAATCCCCGCATGAGCAGTACCGGGGTGCTGCCTGAGCGCACGCACCCGCCGCTCCGGAACATCAGACTGCTTCCGGGTTCACCTTTTTATGACAGACAGAAGGACATGCTTGAGTTTCTGGCAGATCAGGATACTGACAGCATGCTCTGCAATTTCAGAAAGGCAGCCGGTCTTCCGGCAGGAACCGCAAAGCCGATGACAGGATGGGATTCCTGGGAATGCAAGCTCAGGGGTCATACTACCGGACACTATCTGTCAGGCATTTCCCTGGCTTACGCGGCGACAGGAGATGAGGTGTTCAGAGACAAGGCTTCAGCCATTGTTGAAGGCCTGTCTGAATGTCAGAAGGCCTTTACGGCGTCCGGAAAAGTGCATCCCGGCTTCCTGAGCGCGTATGACGAGGAACAGTTCGACCTTCTTGAAGAGCTTACCCCGTATCCCGGGATATGGGCGCCCTACTATACGCTCGACAAGATAATGACCGGGCTTCTGGACTCATACAAACTGGCGGGGATCACACAGGCTGCGGAAATACTTGATCCGCTCGGGGACTGGATATATGAACGCCTTAGCCGCCTTAGCCATGAGCAGAGAGCAAGGATGTGGGATACATATATCGCCGGAGAATACGGGGCAATGAATTCGACGCTTGTGAGGCTGTACAGGATAAGCGGCAAAAAAGAGCACCTTGAGGCAGCCCGGATGTTCGAAAACGCGAGACTGTTCGATCAGATGCGCGGGAACAGGGATGAACTCGATTCCATGCATGCGAACCAGCACATACCGCAGGTGACCGGCGCAATGGAAATATATGCTGTAACAGGCGACAGAGGATACTTTGACCTGGCCCGCAACTTCTTCCGGACCGTAACGGAACACCACTGCTATTGCATTGGCGGTACAGGGGAAGAAGAGCGTTTCAGGGCAGCAGACAGCGAATGCGGGTTCCTGACGGAAAAAACCGCCGAAAGCTGCGCGAGCCTCAACATGCTCAGGCTTACATCCAAGCTGATGGAGTATGAACCGGCCGTCCGCTGCGATCTTATGGATTATTACGAGCATACATTGTTCAATCACATCCTCATGTCCTGCAGCCATTGTGCTGACGGAGGAACCACATATTTCATGCCGCTTGCGCCGGGCAGCTGTAAACATTACGAGACAGAGGAAAACAGCTGCTGTCACGGGACCGGCATGGAGAGCCGGTTCAGGTTCATGAAAGATATTTTCTCATATGAAGGAAGCGGCAATGAAGCCGTTGTCAGAGTCAACCTGCCGGTCTCATCATTCGTTGATGATGAAGAAAAGCTGACGGTATCTTTCACGGAAAACGGCCGTCTTGAAGTAAAAGCCGGTGCAGACATGAAAAAGAAGCTGGCTGTCCGGATACCGGCATGGGCAAGGGAGGATTTCCCTGAAGCTGCTGACGGATATGTTTACTGCGGTAGGCTGAAGGAAGGCGAGTCCGTGGCTTTTGATCTGCCGATGAAGCTGCGCAGGATACCTGCAGCCTCTGACAGCAGGTACTATAACCTGGCATGGGGTCCGTATCTTTTGGCGGCATTGTCTGATGACACGGATTTCATACACCCGGACGTCTCAGAGCTGACAGAAAATACAGACACAGACATGGGCTCATTCACAGACGGGAGAATATGCTGCGTGCCGCTGTACCGTGTCGACAGGGAACATTACCACATTTATTACAGATAAGTATCCGGCAGCAGATACTGCCGGTATGAAATAATACTAAATATTACTTACTGACACTTTATTAAACATTTGGAAGGAGGGTATTGATGTACAAAGGATTTGTTAATGCTGTGGAAGTGGATTTCAGCATTCCTGAAAACAGAGAGAAGATGCTTGACGCTTTTAAGCAGGTGGATGAAGAGAAGGGACTCACATGTCCGCTCATCATCGGCGGGGAAAGGATCTTTACGGAGAAGAAGTTTGAATCGCTCAATCCTGCCAACAAGGAAGTTCTCGGATATTCGAGTTCGGCAAGCGCTGAGCAGTGTGACCGGGCTATAAAGACTGCGCACGAAGCTTTTCTGAAGTGGAAGAACACATCTCTCGACGAAAGGATCCGCTGCATGCGTAAGCTGGCTCAGCTGCTCGATGAAAACAGATTCTATCTCGATGCATGGAATGTTGAAGAAAGCGGAAAAAACTGGGGTGAGGCAGACGGCGAACTCTGTGAGCTTCTGGACTTCATCAATTCATACTGCGTACACATGCAGGAGCTGGAAAAAGGTATCCCTTGCATACAGACGGCTGAATACAACAAGTGCGTATACATCCCGATGGGTGTCGGCGCCACCGTATCGCCGTGGAATTTCCCTGTCGGACTGTTTGCCAACATGCTGATAGCAGCTGCGATCACAGGAAATACCAGCGTCAATAAGCCTGCGTCCAACACACCGATATCCGCCTTCAAGTTCTTTGAAGTGATGGAGAAGTGCGGCATCCCTGCGGGAGTCATCAACTTCCTGCCGGGTTCGGGTTCGGATATAGGCGATCTGATCGTTGATCATCCTCTTGTGAGATTCATCAACTTTACAGGCTCAAAGGAAGTCGGCTGCCGCATCTATGAGAGAGCCGCGAAAGTAAATCCGGGTCAGAGATGGCTCAAGAGAGTAGTAGCGGAGATGGGCGGAAAGAATGCCATCATCATCGATTCGTCGGCAAATGTAAAGAAAGCTGCGCAGGGAGTAGCAAGCTCGGCATTCACGTTCCAGGGACAGAAGTGCTCGGCATGCTCCAGAGCCATTGTCATGAGAGACGTACATGATGAATTCGTTGAGGCTCTCATAGAAGAGGCAAAGGCTCTCAAGGCGTCTCAGGGCGCAGGAAGAGAAGACAAGACTATCGGTCCTGTATCCAGTAAGGAAGCATTCGACAAGATCGCAAAATACGTAGAAATCGGAAGAGAAGAGGGCAAAGTCGTTTTCGGCGGAACATACAGCGATGAAGTCGGCTACTTTGTTGATCCGACCGTGATCGACGGCATCAGCCGTACTGACCGCATTGCAAATGAGGAGATCTTCGGACCTGTAGTTGCTGTCATTACGGTGGATTCGTTCGATGAGGCTCTTGACATTGCAAACCAGACTGAATACGGCCTTACGGGCTCTGTCTACAGTGAGACCAGAGAAAACGTGATAAAGGCAAAGAATGAATTCAATGTGGGCAATCTGTACTTCAACCGCAAGTGTACTGCCGCTGTTGTACTTCAGCACCCGTTCGGAGGATTCAACCTTTCCGGTACGGATCATAAGACCGGAACGCCGAACTATCTGACAAACTTCATGTATCTGAAGTCGATCTCTGAAGATCTTACAAAATAATTGTTATCTTATTGTTTAGCTAATGTTATTGAAGCATTAGTGATATTGGATTAAAATAACAATGTATATTATTGTTTTTGGACACCGGTTTAGAACAGTGAACATAAATAAGCAGTATACATAATAACCAAAAGGTGATTTTTACTAAGGAGGATTTTATGAAGAAGAGACTATTTGCTCTCGTTATGGTTGCTGCCATGATCCTTGCGACACTTGCAGGCTGCGGCACACCAGGCGGAGACAGCGGCTCAGGTGGTGGGGAAAAAGTTTTCAGGTATGCAGTAAATACTGAACCGACTACTTTCGATCCGACCAAGGGCAACAGCATCGGCGACAATGAGATCCAGCATGCTGTCACAGAGGGTCTGACCCGTAACACCGGCGGCGAGGTAACACCTGGTATCGCAGAATCCTGGGACATCTCGGATGACGGAACTGTTTACACATTCCATCTGCGTGACGCTAACTGGAGCGACGGACAGCCGATCACAGCGAACGACTTCGTTTACAGCTGGCAGAGACTGGTAGACCCTAATGTCGGTTCACCTTACTCCTGGTTCCTTGACACGATCTGCGTAGAGAACGCAGCTGCTGTTGAAGCAGGCGAGAAGGATCCAAGCGAACTCGGTATCAAGGCTATTGATGACAAGACTCTTGAAGTCAGACTCACACAGCCTATGACAGTACTTCTTTCGGCACTCGGCATGCAGTCGAACCTTGCTCCGATCCGTCAGGACATCGTAGAGCAGTACGGCGATGAATTTGCTGCTACAGCTGACAAGAACGTATACTCCGGTCCGTTCGTACTTACGTCCACAGAGAACAACCTGTATGTATTCGAGAAGAACCCTGAGTTCTGGGATGCAGAAAACATCAAGCTCGACAGAGTCGAACTCAACTACATCGAGAAGCCTGATACACAGCTTGCCATGTACGAGAACGGCGAACTCGACTTCGTAAGACTCGACAATGCAGTTGTTGAAAATTACAAGGACAATGAAGACTACGGCGTATACCTCAACGGTAACGTAGACTACTGCTACATCAACCCTGAAAGTGACAACCCTGTATGGGCTAACAAGAACTTCAGACTTGCTCTGAACTATGCTCTTAACAGAGTTGAGTACAACCAGCTCGCTAACAGCGGACTCTACAACCCTTACAACGCGCTTTGCTTCCCTGGCCTCTCCGGTAAGGACGGCAAGACATACGGCGAGACATATGACGTTGATTCATATGCATACCCTATGGAAGGCGATGTTGCAAAGGCTAAGGAGTATCTCGACGCTGCCATGAAGGAACTCAACATCTCAGATCCTGCTTCGATCGAGATCGAGTTTGTAACAACAGATGCTGAGTCCAACAAGAAGATCGCTGAGGTACTGCAGGAGCAGTGGCAGAACGCTCTCGGCATCAAGGTCAACATCCGTCAGGTTACTTACGCTGATATCTACGGCGAAGTATATCCTAAGTTCGATTATGAGATCGGATACGCAGGATGGGGCCCTGACTTCGACGACCCTACAACATATCTCAACCTGTTCAGATCTGACATCAACTGGTACACACCATACGGCAATAAGGACTTCGACGCTAAGCTCGATGCTGCCATGAAGGAAGTTGATGATCCTGACGCAAGAATGGATCTCCTGAATGAGGCTGAGCAGATCCTCATCGAGGATGGTGCATGGGTACCTCTCCAGGCAAGGAACCAGTCCTACCTGCTGAGCCCTAAGATGAAGGATGTAACATTCTATTCATTCAGCATCAATATCGACTGGGCATATGCTGACATAGCAGAATAATCAGTTACAGTAACAGATCAATTGCATAACAACAGATCAATTCAATAACTGCTTATAGCTGAAAACCGATGAAAGCCCCGGCAGAAATACCGGGGCTTTCTTGAAACCTTTAGGAGGAACACGATGACAAAGTATGTTATAAAACGTGTCATCGCAGCCATACTGACGCTTTGGGCCCTGATTACTATCGTATTCTTCCTCGTCAGGCTCATGCCGGGCGAACCTTTTACCAACCCAAAGCTAACTCCGCAGGTCATTGAAAACATGACCAAGTATTATGGCTTCGACAAACCGCTGATCGCTCAGTATTTCCATTATCTGGGCAATCTGCTTCACGGTGACTTCGGATTTTCGATGAAGTACACCAATAAAACTGTAAATTACATTATCGGACAGACATTCCCGTTCTCTGCCGATCTGGGTCTCAGAGCACTGTGCCTTGCCATTTCATTCGGCCTGGTGCTCGGTATACTCGCGGCAAGAAAGAGGGGTACAAAAATCGATTTCTTCTGCGTTATCATCGCGATAATCGGTACAAGTATCCCTGACTTCATCATGGGAGCCCTGCTTCAGTACTTCTTCGGTATCAAGTGGGGGCTGCTTCCGGTAGCATTATATAAAGGGTTCGAGTACACGATACTTCCTGCTACGGCTCTCGCGTTCTATACGCTTGCATCCGTATCCCGTATCATGCGCGCGAGCATGCTTGAAGTGACTACTCAGGACTACATCAAGACTGCGCGGTCCAAAGGACTCTCTGAGACGCGTATAACCGTCAGACATCAGATAAGGAACGCGATAATGCCGGTAATGACCATACTGGGACCTACGGTAGCATCCGTACTCACCGGTACATTCGTTATCGAGGCGATCTTTGCCATCCCGGGCATGGGCAAATACTACGTTGAAAGTGTAAACAACAACGATTATTCCATGATTCTCGGAATGACATTGTTCTACGGCATATTCCTCGTAACAGCCAATCTGATAGTAGACATTCTCTATGGTGTTGCGGATCCGCGTGTCCGCATAGGAAAGAAGTAGGTGGCAGGCATGATGGATCTTAATAAAGAAATGTTTGTCATCAAGGGCAAAAATGTAGAAAAGATGGAGACCATCTCGCGTCCGTCGCTGTCGTTCTGGCAGGACGCGTGGAGAAGGTTCCGTAAAAACAGGGCCGCGTTCATAGGACTCTGCATCATTCTGGTATATGTCCTGCTTGCGATATTCGCTCCTATGCTGAGCAAGTACGGATTCTCCACCATGGATGCGGCAAATCAGCACGCTGCTCCTTCAGCTGAGCACTGGTTCGGCACTGACGCGACAGGCCGTGATCAGTGGGTGCGTACATGGATGGGAGCAAGAGTATCGATGTCGATCGGACTTTTCGCAGCTACGATCAATATGTGCGTAGGCGCGGTCATCGGAGGTCTTTGCGGCTTCTATGGCGGCAAACTCGACATGATCGTGATGCGTATCGTAGACATACTGTACGGTATCCCGAGCCTGATCATCACTCTTCTTGTAATGATGGTTCTCGGCAAGGGAGTGCTTCCCCTGATTATCGCCCTGTGCGTAGTCGGATGGATAGGCACCTGCCGGTTTGTCCGCGGCGAGGTCTACAGGCTCAAGGAGCAGGACTTCGTAATGGCCGCCAAGGTACTCGGCGTGTCGGATTTCGCGATCATCATCAAACATATCATTCCAAACATAGTAGGCATGCTTGTAACAAACCTTTGCCTGGCTATACCGGGCGCCATCTTCCAGGAGGCTTTCCTGTCATATATCGGACTCGGTATTGCTCCTCCTAGGTGCAGCTGGGGTATCCTGGCCAAGGAAGGAATAGCATATCTCAGAGTGCATCCGCATGAAGTGGCTATTCCTGCTGCTATCATCTGTACTACTATGCTGGCTCTCAACCTGCTTGGCGACGGTCTCCGCGACGCGGTTGACCCTAAGCTGCGCGGCACTGAATAGAAAGGAGGAGGACAATGGCTGAAGAAAAAGAAAAGATCCTTGAACTCAAAAATGTCGTGTACTCCTTCAAGACTTACGGCGGAGAGGTAAAGGCCGTACGTGACGTAAGCTTTGATGTCAGAGCAGGCGAAGTACTTGGTATAGTAGGAGAGTCGGGCTGCGGCAAGAGCGTTACCGCTCAGTGCATACTGAGGCTCAACCCGGAACCTCCGGGGTTCTTCGAAGGCGGAGAGATCTTCTATAAAGGCGAAGACATCCTTAAGATGGACAACAAGGCCATCCGCAAAATAAGAGGAGGAGAGATCGGATTCGTATTCCAGGACCCGATGACTTCGCTCAACCCTACCATGAAAGTCGGTAAACAGATAATGGAGGTCTTTGTCGGACGCGAAGGATATACCAAAGCGGAAGTAAAAGAGAAGGCTCTTGAAATAATGAAGCTGGTCGGCATCTCTGATTCGGAAAAGAGATTCAACCAGTATCCGCATGAGCTTTCAGGCGGCATGAAACAGCGTGTCATGATTGCCATAGCGCTTGTATCGAATCCGAGTCTCATCATATGCGATGAACCTACGACTTCACTTGACGTAACCATTGAGGCACAGATACTCGAGCTTCTGCTCGAACTGAGGGAAAAACTGGGAACATCGATAATCATGATCACCCACGACCTTGGTGTCATCGCCAAGATCTGCGACAGGGTAGTAGTAATGTACGGAGGCCAGGTCGTAGAGAAGGGTACAGTACGGGAGATCTACTACAATACAGCGCACCCTTATACGAGCGGACTGATGCATTCCATTGCAAGGCTCGAGACAAACAGGGGAGAGAAACTCCATCCTATCGAAGGAACCCCGCCTGATCTGTTCTCGCCTCCGGCAGGCTGTCCGTTCGCGGCAAGATGCGATTACTGCATGGATGTATGCAACGAGTACCCTCCGGATGAGTACAGGCTTTCGGACGAGCACATGACAAGATGCTGGCTGCAGCATGAGAACGCTCCTGATACGGAATTCAGAAGGAAGAAAGGAGAGGTGAAATAATGGTTGATTATAATGCGGAACCTCTCGTTCAGGTAAAAGACCTGTGCAAGTACTTCCAGGTAGGAAGACATGCAACTCTGAAAGCGGTGGACGGAGTATCGTTCAACATCTATAAGGGCGAGACAGTTGGCCTTGTAGGCGAGTCCGGATGCGGCAAGTCGACAGCCGGAAGATGTCTGATAAGACTTTATGAGCCTACGAGCGGCCAGGTCATCTTTGACGGCAAGGATATCACAAAGCTGAGCAAGCAGGAGCAGAAGGAGTTCTGCCACCGCGTGCAGATGATTTTCCAGAACCCGTACGCATCACTTAATCCGCGTATGACGGTAAAAGAGATCGTTGGAGAGGGGCTTAAGCTGCAGGGCAAGTCGAGCGAGGAGATCGAAACGAAGGTGGAAGAACTTCTCAGAACGGTCGGACTCAACAAGGACCACATGTCGAGATTCCCTCATGAGTTCTCCGGCGGACAGAGACAGCGTATCGGAATAGCGAGGGCGCTGTCCGTGGACCCTGAATTCATCATATGCGATGAGCCTATCTCGGCTCTTGACGTATCGATCCAGGCTCAGGTGCTCAACATGCTGAATGAGCTGCAGGATGAACTCGGACTTACATACCTGTTCATCGCGCATGACCTTTCGGTAGTAAAGTATCTGTCGGACAGGGTAGTGGTAATGTATCTGGGAACGATCGTTGAGATGGCGGATTCGGAAGAGCTTTACGCAAACCCGATGCACCCGTATACAAAGGCGCTGCTGTCATCGATCCCTGAAGCGGATCCGGACAAGGCCAAAGCCAACAGGCGTATCCCTATCAAGGGCGAGATACCGAGCCCGATCAATCCTAAGAACTGCTGCAGGTTCGCCAACAGATGCGAGTTCGCAACAGAGAGATGCCAGAACGAAATGCCTGCTGCAAGAGAGATGTCGCCGGGTCATATCGTGGCATGCCATCTTATGGATAACAAATAAAATGAAATAACATACAGATAAAACTCACCGGATCCTGCGGCAGGAAATGTGTAATGCTGCATGGTCCGGTGATAGCATGAGATGCAGGAGGTGAAAGGTGGACAAGTCCTTTTTCACGGAAAACAGAAACAGCCTGTACCGGATGCTGCCGGAAGGATCGCTTCTGGCTGTTTTTTCGGGTACGGAAGTAATAAAAACAAATGACGAGTACTACCCGTTTTTTGCTGACCGCAATTTTGTATATCTTACAGGTCTCACCTGCAAGGAAGCAGTGCTGCTTGCGGCAAAGGACGCAGGCGGGAGCGTGAGCGAGCGGCTCTATATACTGCCCCCTGATCTCATAGCCGAGCGGTGGACAGGCGTAAGAGTAAAACCTGATGAAGCTTCAGAGATCTCAGGAATCAGGGATATACGGAGCACTGGATCCTTTATAGCGGATTTCAGAAAGCTCGCATGGTCGGGCAATTACGGCAGCCTGTATCTTGACCTGTATAAATCGGACGATGCGAACAGGGACCGTGCCCAGCACGAATTCAAGCATTATGTGCATCACAATCTGCCGTTTCTTCTCTTCGGAAATTCAGACCCGCTGTTCCGCAAGCTCAGGCTTTATAAAAAGCCGTGCGAAATAGAGGCTCTCAGGACCGGTGAGAAGATAACCGGAGAGGGTATTCTTGCCATGATGGAGAACTCTGAACCGGGGATGCCTGAGTACCGCTATAAGGCGAAATTTGACAAGGCCATACACGAGTACGCTCCGTATATTTACGGATTTCCTCCGATAATCTCAGCCGGAAAAAACAACTTCGTCATCCACAATTACTCATATAACGGTATTGTGCATGACGGAGACATGGTGCTGAACGATGTCGGAGTCATGTGGGACTTCCTGATAACCGATGTATCGCGCAGCTGGCCGTGCAACGGAAAATTCTCCGACAGGCAGAGGCTGCTCTACGAATGCGCGCTGGCAACATCGGACTACATGTTCTCTATCGTAAAGCCGGGAATGAGGATGGATGCGGTGGATGCCACCATAAAGGAGTACAACGCGCAGCTGCTTGTTGATGCAGGAGTCCTCGATGACGCGGCAAATATAAAAAAGTACATGTGGCACGGCGGAGCTCATCATATAGGCTTTGACGTTCATGATGTCGTTGAGACACCTGAGTTCATTGCCCCGGATATGGTGTTCTGCATAGATGTGGGCATATACCACGAAGAATGGGGCATAGGGTTCAGGCTGGAGGACAACTGCCTTATTACAGAGGACGGCTGCGAGAACCTCTCCGCGGCCATACCTCGCAGAATAGATGACATAGAGAATGTAATGCGGTAAGAATGACCGCTTCTGAAAAACCGGAGATCTGAAAAATGAATAAAAACGCAGCAAGGGTAGCTGAACTGAGAAAACTGATGAAAGACCGCGGGATCGATGCATACATCATTCCTTCGGCTGACTATCATCAGAGCGAATATGTGAGCGCGCACTTCAAGGCCAGGGAATACATGACCGGCTTCAATGGCTCGCAGGGTACTGCCGTTATTGCAATGAATGACGCCGGGCTCTGGACGGACGGCAGATATTTCACACAGGCAAGGAACCAGCTCGAAGGCAGCGGGGTGCGCCTGATGAAACTGCATG
Source organism: Lachnospiraceae bacterium (assembly GCA_015057955.1). GTDB lineage: Bacteria > Bacillota > Clostridia > Lachnospirales > Lachnospiraceae > RGIG5612. The sequence goes on from SVDE01000043.1 coordinate 17,050, forward strand.
TTGAAGGTACGCCGGAACTGACTGACTGGATAAAGGACAACGTGCCTGCAGGCGGTACTGTAGGTTTTGACGGAAGGACTGTATCCGTGAAGGACGGACGAAGGTACATGGAAGTGTTCGGGGCTGAGGGGATCAGCATTGAAAGCTCGATGGACCTTGTCGGAGAGATATGGAATGACCGTCCCGCGCTTTCCGTGAAGCCTTGTTTCTATCTTGAAGAGAAGTGGACGGGCGAGAGCACCGCGCACAAGCTCTCAAGAGTACGGGCTAAAATGGATGAGTGCGGCGCTGACGTTCACATCATAGCCGCGATCGACGACGTGTGCTGGCTTCTCAACTTCAGGGGTGATGACATAGACTTCTTCCCGCTGGTGCTTTGCTATGCGGCTGTCTACATGGATCATGTGGATCTGTACATGGATGAGCGCAAGCTGAATGATGAAATCAGAGCGCATTTCGCGGAAGACGGCGTCATCCTTAAGCCATATAACGACATCTACGAAGATGTGAAGAAGATACCGGAGAACATGACGGCGCTGATCGACCCTGCGCGCTTCAATCACGAGCTTGCGTGCTCGCTGAAGTGCAGAAAGGTCGAGGATCACAATCCGACAGTCCTCATGAAGGCCATGAAGAATCCGGTAGAAATAAAGAATATAAAGAACGCCGAACTGAAGGACAGCGTAGCTCTCACGAAATTCATCTTCTGGGTCAAGAACAACTATGACAAAATGCGGATAACGGAGCTCTCCGCGTCCGAAAAACTCACTTCCCTGCGCAGGGAACAGGAAGGATATATAAGAGACTCATTTGCGCCTCTGCAGGCTTACGGAGAACACGCAGCGATGATGCATTATGCTCCTACGCCTGAAACAGACGCCGTGCTGAAGGAAGGCGGCATGCTTCTGTCAGATACCGGAGGCGGATACTACGAGGGCTCGACGGACATAACAAGAACCACTGTACTCGGACATATTGAGCCGCGTCTTAAAAAATACTATACGGCTGTGTTCCGCGCCGGCCAGCACCTCGCTGCGGCAAAGTTCCTCTACGGCAACCACGGATGGTCTCTCGACGTCCTCTGCCGTCAGCCTATCTGGGACCTGGGCCTTGACTATCAGTGCGGAACGGGTCACGGCTTCGGATATCTCGGGTGCATACATGAGCCTCCGACAGGCTTCAGATGGTATGTAGTCGCAGAGAGGGACGAGCATCATCAGTTCGAAGAGGGCATGTGCGTGACGATAGAGCCGGGCATATACGAGGAAGGCGATTTCGGCATCCGCATAGAGAACAACGTAGTGACCGTGAAAGACGAAAAGAACAAGTACGGACAGTTCATGAGGTTCGATATGATGACCTTCGTTCCGATAGACCTTGATGCCATAGATCCGGAGGAACTTACCAGGTCGGAACGGGAATGGCTCAATGACTATCACAGGCAGTGCCGCGAAAAACTGGGGCCTTTCATGACAGACGAAGAAAACGAATGGCTGAAGGAATACACCAGGGAAATATAACACACAGTTTATCCCCGCATCCTCATGAAGGGTGCGGGTCTTTTGTTGTTAAAGCTCTCTGTTTATGATATTCTCACTATGTATGGGCAGCTTTACAAATCGAGTTTCAGCAGAGAGGAAAAACCGATGAAAAAAATGGAAGAAATGATCCTGAAAGAGGGCAAGGTTCTGCCGGGCGGAGTGCTCAAGGTAGGCAGCTTCCTCAATCAGCAGGTAGATACAAAATTCATGAAGGAGATCGGAGATGAGATCGCGCGCCTGTATGAAGGCGAAGGTATTACAAAGATACTGACGATCGAGTCATCGGGCATTCCTATTGCCATATCAGCAGGCTTCGCAATGAAGGTCAAGGTGGTCTACGCTAAAAAGAACAAGTCATCCAATGTTAGCGGGGATGTTTACGCGACTCCTGTAAAGTCCTTTACTCATGGAGTCACCAACAATGTCGTAGTTACGAAGGAATACCTTTCGCCTGAAGACCGCGTTCTCATAGTCGATGACTTCCTGGCCCACGGAAGCGCGCTTACAGGCCTTATCGATATAGTCAATCAGGCAGGAGCTTCTCTTGCAGGATGTGTAGCAGCGATCGAGAAGGGCTTCCAGGAAGGCGGAGACAAGCTGAGAGCTCAGGG
>SVDE01000044.1 GCA_015057955.1 Lachnospiraceae bacterium
AAAGGGTCGGATGGCAGGTTGCGGAAGCGGTCCGCTACCATGAAGATGTCAGCAAAAAGGAAGCAGATGAAAAGGCAAGGGAAATGTTCCGCCTTGTAGGGATTTCCGAAGACCGTTTCAATGAATATCCCCATCAGTTCTCGGGAGGCATGAAACAGAGGGTTGTCATCGCCATGGCTCTTGCATGCAATCCTGATCTGCTGATCGCGGATGAGCCTACCAGCGCGCTGGACGTGACTATCCAGGCACAAGTACTGGAGATGATCTCAGATCTGCAGAAGAGAAAGAACACTGCAATGATCCTTATCACACATGACTTTGGCATAGTTGCAAAGTGCTGCGATACAGTCGGAGTGGTGTACGCCGGAGAGATCATTGAGTTCGGTACTCTTGAGCAGATTTTCGAAAGGCCGCTTCATCCTTATACAGCAGGTCTTTTTGCAGCAATACCGAGCATGACCACTGATGTGGACCGGCTCTCACCGATCCACGGCGCGCCTCCTGATCCCACTTGTCTGCCAAAGGGATGCAAATTTGCGCCAAGATGTCCGCATGCCACAGATGAATGCAGGAGCAGGGACATGAACACATACATACTTGCAGACGGTCACCAGGTAAGGTGCCATATGTTCGAAAAAGAGGCTGGGACTCAGCCGGAAGGAGGAGACAGATAATGAGTACTTTGATAGAAACCAAAAATCTGCAGAAATACTTTTCCACTCCTCACGGCTATCTTCACGCCGTCGATAATGTCAGCATCAGCATAGAGGAAGGCACTACCCTGGGTGTCGTTGGTGAATCCGGCTGTGGCAAGAGCACGCTCGGGCGCACACTCATCCATCTGCATGAAAGCACCGGCGGACAGATCTTTTACAGGGGCGAAGACATTACAAAGGTGAAGAAGAAAAATCTCGGTGAGCTCCGCCATAAGATGCAGATCATATTCCAGGATCCTAATTCTTCCCTCGATCCCAGAAAAACGATCGAGAATATCATCCGCGCGCCTCTGAAAAGGGCAAATCACTATTCAAAGGATGAGCTCAATGAAAAGATCAATGAGCTCATGGATCTTGTAGGCATAGACCAGCGAATGAGAAGAGCCTATCCTCATGAACTGGATGGAGGAAGAAGACAAAGAGTCGGCATCGCAAGGGCTCTGGCAATGAATCCCGAATTCATCGTATGTGACGAGCCGGTTTCCGCACTGGACGTAAGTATTCAGGCTCAGATACTAAATCTTCTGCAGGATCTTCAGGAGCAGAAAAACCTGACATACATGTTCGTGACCCATGACATGTCCGTAGTCAAGCATCTTGCAGACAACATCTGCGTAATGTATCTCGGGCAGGTTGTTGAGATGTGTCCTTCAAAAGAAGTATTTGCTGCCCCTCTTCATCCTTATACAAAAGTACTGCTTTCAGCAATACCTACAACTGACATACATAACAAAACGAGAAGGATCATCACAAAGGGAGAGCTGACGTCCCCGATCAATCCGAAGCCCGGATGCAGATTTGCGAACAGATGCATGTATTACAAGGAAGGGATATGCGATGCCCCTCAGCAGCTCGAAGAGATCCTGCCCGGCAGACTGGTTTCCTGCTGCAGGGCAAAAGAGATAAACCTTCTCTGACTATGTCACATTAAATACAAGGAGGCATATTGATGTCCAAAACATACATTTATATTTCCCGCTGGGATGAATTCGTCGGAGAACCCGGGCTGGTAAAATGCGAATATGTTCCTGAAACCGGTGAAATGAAGGATCCCGAGATCATAGATTCTGTGCTCAGGCTCAACCATATGGTCATAAACAGAGAAAAGAATGTCCTTTATATCAATAATGAGATCGGTGAAAACCCTGATTTTTTCAAAGGAGGCGGCGGACTGATCTATGCATACAGCATCGATCCTAAAACAGGAGATCTTACGCAGATCTCACGCGTACCTGCCTGCTGCCCGTGCCCTTCTTATTTAAGCCTCGATCCTACAGGGAATTATCTCATATGCGCAAACCACTCAGGGTATAATGCAGTGACCAAGGCTGTACAACTGGACAATGGAACCTGGGGAATGCAGATGATCTATGACGACGCTACCATAGATCTGTTTGAACTGAACGCCGACGGAAGCATAGGAGATCTGGTAGATGTGTCCAAGCATACCGGTCTCAATCCCAAATTCCTGCTCCATGCTCATCCGCACTGCGCTGTCTGGGATCCTTCGGGACGTTTCTTTGCTGCCTGCGACAAAGGCGAAGACAATATCCGCCTGTACAGGATAAATTATGCTGATAAGAAGCTTGAAGTGATCGGTTCCCCTTACAGGGACAAGCCCTTCTCTGCTCCAAGATACTGTGTCTTTCATCCGGAAAAACCGTTCCTTTATGTCAACCACGAGCAGAGTACTGTCCTGACTTCGTTCAGATACGGAACTGATGGCAGCCTTGAACCGGTATGCAGTGTAAACGTGCTGCCGGATTCGATCACACTCCCGGACATGAAAGGCAAGAGTTTTAAGAGCTTTAAACCGGGTGAAAAGCCGGCACAGCAGTCTATTGCGATCTCCTCAGACGGCAGATTCATCTATGATGTGATCAATGGCAAAGATATCGACGGAATATCAGTTTTTGCGACAGACCATGAAGGCGGGATGAGACTCATTCAGTACATTAAGGCAGACGGGGTATGGGCAAGGGGACTTGTCTTTGCTCCGGACGAAAAGACACTTGTCCTCACCTGTATGGACAGGGAAGGATCTGTGCTCACTTACATGGTTAATGCTGACGGCACCCTTTCTCCTACAGGCCAAATGCTAAAACTGCCCGGGGCCGCATTTGCAGCATTTTATAGTGCCTGATCATTAACCGTTTCAGGGAAATGGCTGCCGCGTCTGAATGCGGCAGCCATTTTTATCATACCCAACTCTTCACGGGATGTTCTCAGACCTTACTTGCATGTATTTTATTAATGTGTTTTTGCAGTATCAGGACTGCCACTACAGCACTGATCGTCTCAGCGGCAACAAGCGAAGCGCTGAGTCCGTATGCTCCCCACAGATGGTCCATGAGAAACATCAGCGGGATCGTCACCACGATTATCCTGATGATCGTATGGATGACCGCTCCTTTTACGCCACCCATCGCCTGAAGGCAGTACGATGAATGATAATTGAGGTACATCATCGGACTTGCGCAGCATCTGAACCTCAGGAATACTGTTGCAAGCGCTATGGTCGCCAGAGATTTTTCTACATCTCCGACTCTTGTGCTCATGAAGAATCCGCAGAACGGTCCTGCAAACAGCTGATAAATGAGGATGCAGCACAGCGTCATGACTATGCCGTAAATGCGTCCGGTGCTGATGAACTTCTTCATCCTCGGCAGATTCCCCGATCCCAGATTATATGCTACCAGAGGTGAAAGGCTCTGGGCAATACCTATGCCTATCTGATTTGGTATTCTCTCTATCTTTATCACTATGCCTATCGCAGCAACTGCCAGGTCGCCGTGCTTAGACATTATTGAAAACAGGAACATGTTCGATACGTCAAACAGGGCGAAAAGCAGAGCTGAAGGAAACCCTGTCTTAAGGAGCAGACCTGCATCTTTAGAACTCATTTCCCTGAGCCGTCTCGGATCTGCACTGAGCGTTGCTTTCTTTGACACCCTGAAGAACATCCAGAGGAGGAACAGACATGAAAGCGTATTGGAAAGCAGCGTCGCGACCGCAGCGCCTGCGATCTCATTTCCTGCCGGAAAGATCACAAACATGAAAAGCGGATCCAGGATGATGTTCAGGATGCCGCCGCCGGACAGTCCGTAGCTCGCCTGTTTTGAATAGCCGACTGTTCTGAGCAGCTGGGCAAGTACCACCGACATCACATTGGGGATCGCGCCTGCAACTACTACTATCGTCGTATACTGTTTGGCATAACCGATAGTGTTTGCCGAAGCTCCCAGCGCATAAAGGAACGGCTCCATGAATATCAGTATCACAAGAGCGTATATGACAGCGGCGGTCAGTCCGCCCCAGAACGCCATTGAACAGAACTTTCTGGCTTTGTCATATTCCCCGCGTCCGTTAAGACGTGATACCAGGTTTCCTCCGCCTATGCCGAACAGGTTTGTAAATGCTGTTGTCAGCACTACTATGGTGTAGCAGACAGACATTCCCGCCACCATGAGCGAGTTTCCAGTCCTGCCAATAAAAAAAGTGTCAGCCATGTTATAGATCAAAATGATTATCTGGCTAATTATGGTCGGAATGGCCATTGTGATAATGGCTCTCGGGACCGGCATGTTTTCAAATAATTCTTTTTTCTGTGCTGTCTGCTGCATTACATGTTTACTTCCTGCCTTAGATTCCAGCACATATTATACTTCTTTTCACACAAAAAAAGCCATCACATTGTGATGGCATTTTTCCCATTCAGCATATCCATTATCAGGTCGTAATACGCCCGGACCGATATGGCATAACACATTCCCTCTACTCCGTCACTTTCAATCTTCGCCTCGCTGATCCCGATCACTTCGCCATTTGAGTTCAGTGTACATCCGCCTGAGTTGCCGGCATTTATCGCCGCGTCTGTCTGTATGACTGTGATGGTCCTGTCTTCGACTGTTATCTGTCTGTCAAGCGCGCTTACGACACCTGTTACCACACTCTGTCCGCAGCCGAGTGCATCTCCTATTACTATTACGCCTTCACCGATCTCGTTTTCTTCGTTGTTCAGCTTTGCCTTGGCGATGCTGCCCAGCGTTTCTTCTTCTATATCGTCCAGCGGCACCGCTACTACAGCGATATCGTCCTGAGGAGAGCTGTCCTTAATGTATCCGTCCACTGAAGCTTCATCACAGAATGTGACGATCAGTGAAGAACTTCCTTCGACGACATGATAACTTGTGAGTATCAGAAGTTCCGAGTCGTTTTCCGCAACTATGGTTCCTGACCCCACTCCGCTTTCCACATCTTCAATGACCGATGTTATTGCCACTACTGAAGGCATTACGGCATCCACTATGTCTGAGACGTCATTCAGTCTGACCTGTGCGGGCTGTGTTATATCAAGTGAGGTAAGCTGTACATCTTCGCTCTGCTGCGTAGGGGTTTCGGATGAACTCATCACCCCGGGGAATGCTGTTTTAACCAGCGCAGCCCCCGCTAACGCGAAACCTATGACCAGCGCCATGAATAATGCCAGTGCTCTGAGTATCCTGTTTGTATTTCCTGCCATGATCCAACAACCTCTTTTTTATTTATTGATTATCCGGTCATTTTGTGAACAGGTCATGGCTCTAAACGTAACATTTGTTTAAAATTATGTGAATATTCTGTGAGATTGGGGTACTATATAACACATGAAAAGATTCAGAAAAAAACGTTTAAAAACATTTGTTGTAATACTGATCGTGATCTGGGTGATCACTGCCGCGCTGAATGCGGCTGCTTTTTTCATCCCCGGATTTGCCACATGGCATGCTGACCATTTCATGAAATTTGCCGTTGGCTCGTACGGAAGGCTGACCGGGCTCGTATCATTTTCAGTCGGTGAGATCATGCTTACAATTGCGGTCTTCCTTGCAGTCTGCACGGTACTGGGTGTTATCCTTCTCATTTTCATGCACAGATCGGCATTATTCAGGAGGTTCATCAAAGGACTCTTAAAGACAGACATCGCGATAATCACAGTTGTCTGCCTCATAATGACGCTCAACTGCACAATGCTTTACCGCGCTGACCCGATCGATCCGAACCCCTCAGTTGAAACCAGGCAGTATACGGCTGAGGAACTGCTTATCTTAAGGAACCACATAGTCACAAAATGCAATGAATACAGCCAGCTGGTGACAAGGGATGAAGACGGAATGGCTGTCTATGAAGGAGACTTCCGGGAATCGGCAAAAAATGCAATGCTGAACATCTCAGCCATCTATCCAAGACTTTCAGGATATTATCCTGATGTAAAGCTGATGATGTACTCCTCTCTCATGAGTCAGATGTACATGGAGGGTTACTATTTTCCTTTCTCCATGGAGGCAAATGTCAACTCAAAGATCTACTGCGTTAATGATCCTGAAGCGTTCTGCCATGAGCTGTCTCATCTGCACGGATATATTTTTGAGGACGAAGCCAATTTCATCTCCTTCCTTGCCTGCACAAACAGCGGTGATGATTTCATGATCTATTCAGGATACATGAAAGTACTTAACTATGTGGCAAATGCATTTGCCCCGTATGCATCCTCGATGAATGAAGAGCAGCAGGCATCATTTGCTGTAACGAATGAACTCGTCGACAGGGATAATATCTTCCTGACTTCGGAAATGTGGGAAGAGGTTGAAAGCGGTGCTCTTATCTCCACCGAGACTGTCTCAAAGGCAAGCGACGCATTTACGGATACAACTCTTAAGCTGAACGGAGTATCTGACGGGATCGCAAGCTACAGCCGTGTCGTTGGGCTGCTGCTTGAATATTATGATGGTATATTATATTAAATTGCCGGCATTATGGGAGTTACAGAAATCGCCCCCTAACGCTATGGTTTGACTGAAAATTGTTCAAAAACCTGGCGTTAGGGGGTAAACTTCCCCCTAACGCCAGAGATAAAAAGGCTGCTGCACTTAAAAGTGCAGCAGCCATCTTTCATTTGTTGTCAGAAGCCGTGGCCGCCTCCGCCGAAGCCGCCTCCGCCGCCTCCGCCGCTGAAGCCTCCGCCGCCTCCGCCACCGAAGCCGCCTCCGCTGCTTCCGCCGCTCTTCGCTGCGGCGACAAATACAGATGAGAGTTTTTTCTTATGTACATTTGATACTGTGATATCATTTTTGCCCATTCCGGTCTCGATCTCGGCTACTGTAGCAGCTTTTATCTTTCCGGCGCTGGACATGATCATGTAGCATACTGTAAGACCGCCTATGAGCGCGATAAGGGCACATCCGATGATCTTCATCGGCTCGGGTATCTTTCCACCGTTAAGCACGGTAGCCATCTGTTCAAAAGCGACTCTGGCGCATGTTGCGTAATCACCGTTTGAAGCATATTGGTAAATATTATCGGTTATGGTGTGAGCCCTGGCTGTTGTCAGCGTCTTTCTGATGTCGGCAGTGGAACCAATGTATATCTGACGGTTGTCCATGTCGATCAGGAAAACTGTGAATGAAACATTTGATCCGAAGATCTGCTCGCCTCTCTGCCTGGCGTAATCTTCCTGGCTCATGCTGTTGCTGTTAGTTGTAAGGAGCAGAACGCAGCAAAATTCCGCAACAGGCTTCATGCTCTCAACAAGGCCCGCCTTGTCGCTTTCGGCAATGAGTCCCGCATCGTCCACTATGGTGACGGTGTTTCCGTTTATGTTCTCTTCATACTTCAGCCTGTCAGCCCGTGTTACGACGGCTGAGGCAAGGAAAACCAGCATGATCAGCATTGTCACAAGGATCGCAGATATCCTTAATAATGTCTTTTTCATGCTCCGTCACCTCCTCTCTTGCCAAGCTGAGGAAGCTTTCTTAAAGTTCCCTTGTTGTGAATTGAAAACATTGACCAGTATGAGCATCCGCCGCAGATACCTGCAGCTATAATGCAGATGTAATAATACAGGTCATTTACCGGATTCCAGATGAGAGCTATGATGCATATCACAACTGCCGCAATGCTGAGTATCAGAGGGAATGTATACTTCCCTTCGACTTTCTCGTATCTGACACCCTTGGCTGATTTAACTATGCCAATTATCAGCAGGACGATACCGATCACGGATACCACAATGAAATAAAATTCATGCGAGATAAAGAACAGACCGATGCCTCCCAGCAATCCGATTATGCCTATCACTATCGTTGAACCCGAACCCTTGGTATTTGCGACTTTATTTCTGCCTGCCATGTTCGATATGGCGAACGCGCCTCCGACGATCGAAAGGATGAGCACGCAAATGGCAGTTATCATCGGCGTCGGTGTGATGAGGAAATACAGGATGGCAAACAGCGGGACAGCTATCGCCAGCATTCCTATGAGGAGCTTTTTGTTGTCAACAGGTATGTCAGCTGCTATCTTGCCCGTCTGTCCGTTGACAACCGCATAGCTTACTTTCTTCTTTGCATTGTTCTTCGCAGCAACAAACCATACAGGATACATTGCCCTCTGTCCCTCGACAGCCGGATCGGTTATATCCCCAAGGAGCTCGCCTGCGGAAACCCCCATTGCATCAGCCGCTTTTTCAGCAGCAAGCACTTTCATGACTTCCGCCGCATCCTTTTTATACTCTTCTTCGGAAACATCCCCGGCGTCCGCGTAGAATCCGCTCATGTATGACGCAGTGAAATCAGACGCTTTAGCAAATTCATAAGGGGCGATCGACCTGCTCAGGTCATCGGGAAATGTTGACGCCGAATCATATTCTATTCCGTCGCCCATCATGTTGATATTTGCTGAAAGCTTATATTCCGAGACCACCATGCCGCCGACAGCGGGTGTGGTCTCTTTGATAGTTGTATCCACATTAGAATTTCCGAATACTGTATATGTCCAGTATGGCATGTAGATGCCCCGGATCTTCTCTATGTCCATATGGCGCATGTAGCTTGGCGCGAATATGGACTTCTTCATCTTATTGTAATAAATGTCTGCAGCCTGCTCCTTGGTGATCTGGAACGGGATGATGAACTCCGGCTTAAGCTCCTTTGATACTCTTCTCTCGAGCAGCACGGATGATCCGCAGTAGCTGCAGAATGTCGCCGCTGTCTCCTCTGTAGTGAACAGTTCGCCGCCGCACTGCGGACACGTATAAACGATGACGCTCATGTACGGATCGTCACTTGCAGTCTGGTCAGTCTCCGGCTTTTCCTCGTACATCTGCTGCTCTTCAGCCTTGATATCTCCCGAGAGCTGTGCTTCATTCAGCTGATCCTGGGTGAATTCGCTGGAGCAGTAATCACATATGTATGTCTGCGTAGCGGGATTGAATGCTATGTCCGCTCCGCAATTTGGACATTTGAGCATGGCACATACCTCCTCATTGCGGTTAAATATTACCACAAATGCTCCTGTTATGCATCAGAATTGACTCCGCAGGGGAAAAAAGATTATTATCTAACTGTCATGAAAAACCCTAAAGCCACAATGATCATATTATTGGTTGCATGCTGTCTGGCGCTCACATCGTGCGGAGCGGAAAGCCAGCCTATATCGACAGCCGGAACTACTGCTTCGCAAGAGCCACAGACAAGCCGGGCCGGATCTGAGGAGACTGCAGATACTGCACCTGAAACTACTGAGGAGGCCACCCCTTCAGGCCCCATTCTTGAAATTGACGGAATGGTACTTGAAGGCACTGAACCGTCACCCGAGCTGGCGCAGGAGATCAGGCAGACTGCACAAGAGGCGCTACGCGAATATGCCCTGTTTTTTATTTACATGGGGTTCGATCTGGAAAGGTACGTAGACCCTGAGAGCAGGCTTCATGACTATCTGTTCGGCAGCGATTCATACAGCCGCATCTACAATGAATACTACAATCACGAATACATAGAGTCCTGGGACTTTTCAGAGTTTGAAACGGATGATTACATTCTCTACGGGGATGAATATCTGACCATGAATGTGCGGTACAAACTGGATATCGCTTTTTCACGGTCTGACGACATGCAAGACGACAACCAGAAGCTCGATGCACTATGGACATTCCGCAATACGGAAAACGGCTGGAAGCTGTGCGACAGCACCAACAATAACATCAGCATGACGGAAACTGAAACTTCCGATCCTGATGTACAGATCTTTGAATTTACAGGAAAAGATCTCAACGGAACGGCTTTGATCTTAAGCGATGCATCAAGGCTTTTCTGCGGCACTGTCCCTGAATTTGTCTATGATTACGGGCAGACGGTGCCCGAGATGATCGATTCATATGAAAATGCCGGATATAACATATCCGGCGGGATAAACGGCGGGAACTTTGATGACGGCGGCACAGGAAGCTCATATACCGCCATGCCTCTCGGGGTCGTTATCTCAGAAGGTGAGCCGGTGTTCGCCGAATACGGCTATGACACAGCCTGCCATATCACGGGGTTAACAAAAGACGGAAAACTGATCTCCGGAAATTTCAGCATAAACGAAGCGCTGCAGCTCGGAGTAAGGGACGCTGTATATACAACTGAAAAAGACGGACCTTTCCTGATCATTGACGGCGAGATCCAATACAGCCAGCTCACTGACCCTTCGGTTTACGGAGCAGGAAAAAATCCGCGCACGGCCATTGGCCAGCGCGCGGACGGTTCGATCATTATGCTTGTTATCAACGGACGTCAGCCGTCGTCCCTGGGGGCATCATTTGAAGATCTTGCCCTTATCATGAAAGAATTCGGAGCTGTCACGGCAGCTGCAATGGATGGGGGCACTTCCTCCCAGATGATCTGGGACGACACCATCCTAAATCATCCGTTCTCAGCATTTGGCCTCAGAATGTGTCCGACTGCATGGCTGATAAAAGGCTCCTACTGATCCATCCCAAGTTCAGAGAACTGTTCCATCAGGTCGGCTATGTGTTTGCTCGCAATGATCAGGCAGTCCCCGACAGCCTGCGTATCAGGCTCTCCCTGGCTCAGTTCTATCTCCATTGCGACAATGTATCTCTTCTGGCTGCTTATCAGGTCCTCATCGCTCCTGGTATCTTCGACTATGGTGCTGTAGAGTTCCTCAAAATGGTTTATGACATCAACTGCTGCCATTCTGTCCATGAACTCGCTGACTACATTTGTATAGGTCCTGATTATCTGCTTTTTCATGTTCTCATCGTACATCTTCATGTCCCGGAACATGTTTGCGAACAGGACAAAGTATCCTATCTGGACGCCGGCATGCACAGGATGGCCTCCGCTCTTCCTGTCCTCCATTATCTCTTCGCCTGCCACAACAAACATCTGGTAGAAAGCTTCTGCTGCTTCCTTTTCCAGACGTATCTCTTCTTCGCTTCTTTTATCTGACCTTTTTCCGTTGGGACGCATAGTTTGTTTCCTATCCTATGAAATGTGTCGCTACCCTGGGTTCTTTCTCCGGCAGCCCGTATTTTTCTTTACCGAGCGCTATGCTCCTGATAAGGAATGTCATGTTCCTGGCTAATGTCCTTACAGTCTGCATGCCCTCTGCATCCTTAACAGCCTCACCCGGCAGCCTTCCGTGCACGCTGTTCCAGTACTGGCTCGATGCCACGGGCATTCCGCTGATCGTGAAATACTTATTGAGCTCGTCAAATGTTGCCGAACATCCGCCTCTTCTTGCGCATACCACGCTTGCCCCGACCTTCATTGTCTTGTCAAACCCTGTACTGTAAAACAGCCTGTCCAGGCAAGCTATGAGCGTCGCGTTGGCTGACGCGTAATAGACAGGGGATGCAACAATAAGTCCGTCCGCTTTTTCAAATTCAGGAGCGATCTCATTTACCACATCGTCAATTACGCATTTTCCTGTTTTGTAACAGCTTCCGCAGGCAAGACATCCCCTGACGTTTTTATTGCCTACCCTGACGACCTTGGTTTCCATTCCTTCCTGATCAAACACTTTTACCATCTCGTCGATGGCTGCCGTTATGTTGCCATCTGCTCTGGGGCTTCCGTTCAATATAAGTATCATGGATCCTGCCTCCTTTATCATATGAGGGCATTATATCATCACCTGTCAATTTATGCGACTGAACTCCTGCGCTTTTTCTCTTCGATCATCTGCAGCTCTTTCAGCAGCTCCTTTTCCCTCTCGGTCAGGTTCTTAGGGATCTGGACGTTAAGCACGACGTATTCATCACCATAAGAATTTCTGTTTTTCATGGAGACTATGCCTTTGCCGCGAAGCCTTATCTTCTTTCCGGACTGGCTCCCTGCGGGCACATGACATTTAACCCTGCCGTACAGAGTGTCGAACTCAGCATCTCCGCCAAGCGCTGCAGTCCATACCGGTATGTTCTGCGTAATGTACACATCCCGGCCTTCCCTTGTATATGCACTGTCAGGTGAAACATGAACTTTCAGGAGAAGGTCTCCTTTCTTTCCGTTCCTTCCTGCTTCGCCCTTTCCTGCAAGACGGATGCTCTGCCCTTCGCTTATGCCGGCAGGAATGTTTACTTTCAGTGTTCCGATACCGCCGTCATCAAATCTGATGACTTTCTCACATCCAAGCGCGGCTTCCCTGAAGCTGACATTGATCTCACTGTGGTAATCAGCAGGCGCGCTCTCACGAAAACCGAAACTGCCGCTGTCCCCGCCAAATCCGCCGGAGAACATGTGCTTCAGTATGTCGTCCATGCTGCCGCCCTCGAAACGGAATTCCCGGAATCCGTTTCCGCCGCTGAAATTACTGCGTTGCCTGAAACTGCGCTCACGGGCATACTTTTCAGGGTCATCTCCCATGCTGCCGTCAAACGCCGCATATCCGTAGCTGTCATACAGTTTTCTCTTTTCGGGGTCGCTGAGTATCTCGTAACTTTCAGTTACTTCCTTAAACCTCTCCTCAGCAGTTTTATCTCCGGGGTTTGTATCCGGATGATACTTCTTTGCCAGCTTCCTGTATGCACTTTTGATCTCTTTATCTGTTGCGTTTTTCTTTATTCCCAGGATCTCATAACAATCTCTCTTAGCCATCATGATCACCTCACTTTTGTGTATTTTCTTATAATCGGATTATACTCTCTCCGGTCTGCAATGTCAATATGTGTGCTATAACAAGTATAACAATATGATCACAGAATTTCCATTTGTATTAGACATTTTCTTCACATTTATTCTGTATCATAAAGCCATATTAAAAGGAGTCATCCGGAACTGAACCCCCGGTTGCGGGCAATGGCTCCGACTACATACAATCGGAGTGATCCGTTAATGAATATTCCCCCATTTCTCCCCTTGAAGGCTGCCGTACAGGCAGCCTTCGTTTTGATCTCAAATAAAATAACCCCTGAGCGCTTTCCATTCGGCGTTCAGGGGTTTTGTGTTCAGATCTGACGGTTTACCGGAAATCCAGCAGTTTCAGGAGCGTTGGTTCAAATGAGAACTCGCTGTTCAGGGCATTGACTTCTTCCAGCATTGCCTGCTGCCTTTCGCTGATCCGGGATCCGCCACTTTCACGGCTCTTTATCCAGCTGTTCTTCTCTCCTCTCCTTACTGCACGGATGAGCAGGTTCTTCGGTGTTCCTTCCATGTCAATGAATTCAAGGATCTGGGCTTTGTAGCCGCATGCCTCAAGAAGATCGGCCCTTATGGCATCGGTCGCAAGCGCGGAAAACCTTTCTTTTATTATGCCGTACCTTGTTACCGCAGTAAGGTGTTCTGCCTTTATCTGCGCGTTCAGTTCATGCTGGCAGCATGGAACTGAGAATATCATCCGGGCATTCCACTTTATGGCATTATACAGCGCGTGATCTGTCGCGGTGTCGCAGGCATGGAGCGTGATGACCATGTCAACATCAAAAGGCGCCTCATAGCCGCTTATGTCGCCTGTCTCAAAGTTCAGCCCGTCATAGCCGTATTTGCGGGCAGCGGCATTGCACTTTTCTATGACGTCTTTTTTAAGGTCCAGCCCGATAACATGGGGATCCAGCCCCCTGATCTCTTTAAGGTAGTAATATACGATGAATGTCAGATAGCTCTTTCCGCAGCCAAAGTCGATCACATTGATGCTCTCCTTGTCAAGGCGGGAGACCTCATCATCTATCACCTCAATAAAGCGGTTTATCTGACGGTATTTTCCCTGCATGGAGTTTATGACTTTTCCTTCAGCGGTAAATATCCCCATGTCGATGAGAGGAGGGATGGTTTTTCCTTCCTCAAGCAGGTATCTCTTTTTTCTGTTATGGGAATTGTCCGGCAAAGGAGCGTCAGAGGTGTTTCCGTTCCTCTTGACTTTATACATGCAGATGCCTTTTTTTGATATCAGAACTATATGTTCCGCGCCTGCCGAAAAGGCATTGATCTGCCTGAAATGGCCATCCGCCAGTTCGAAAAGACGCTCTTCCAGATCACCAAGCAGGACATTTTCATGAAATACCTGTTTATCCGTATAGCACGCGATCTGCCAGATCCCTGCTTTCGGCTCTGTGATCAGTTTTTTGAATCTTTCACTTTTATGTGCCGGATCGCTGATAACGATCCTTGAAGGCGCCGCCCCGATGATCAGACCGAGGACCTGATCAAGATCATACTGTTTTGCCATAGCTCCCTCCGTCAGGAGAACATGTTCTTAAGGTTCAGCCCTGCTTTTTTAAGTTCATTTTTGCTGTACTGGTTCAGTTCATCTTCCAGCACCAGGTCGATGGCTTCCTTTACTGTACAGTCATTAGCCTTCATCTGCTCAACGATGGCGGCTTCGGCTGACATGGAATGCTGTTTTTCCGTTATGAGATAATCTTCATCGAGTTCTACAAGGATCACAAACTCGCCCTTGTCATAGTTGCCCTTTGCAAGAAGATGCCCCTCCACCTCCTCCGGTGTTCCGCGGAAGCACATCTCATGGAGTTTTGTAAGGTCGTTGCACAGGCACATGCTGCACTTTACCTCATTTTCAATAAAAAATTGAACAGCGTTCATAATACGTTTCGGCGACTCATAGAAACAGTATGTCCTGAATTCGGAGGTCCTGCGCATGGCCGCGAGGAGTTTCTTTCTGTCGGCGTTCTCACGCGGAAAGAATCCGTAAAAACCGAAACGGCTGAGGTCAAATCCGGAAATTGAGAGCGCGGTTACAGCTGCGCAGCATCCGGGTACTCCGATAACCGGGATCTCAGCCTCAATGGCAGCCTTTATCAGTTCATTGCCCGGGTCTGAAATGCACGGCGTCCCGGCATCGCTGATCACTGCAACGTCCTTTCCGTCCTGCATCTCTTTAATGAAATATGCAGCCTTCCCGTGCTCGTTAAACTTGTGGTTTGAGACCAGTTTATTTCTGATGCCCAGCATGTTTAACAATACCATTGAACGGCGGGTATCCTCGCATGCAATGATGTCAACTTCGCTCAGGATCCTGCTTCCTCTCGGAGACATATCCTTTGAATTGCCTATGGGTGTTGCGACTATATATAACTTGCCTGTCATTTTCTTACTGTCTTTCTTGCCCTTCTTCTCTCAGCCTTCATCCTGCGGAGTCTCTCTTTCTCCCTCTTTTTTAAGATTGAGACGATGATGATCACTGCGATCAATGCCACTACGACCACGATCGCCGCAATTACTATTATGCGCGCGGCAACATTTGACCCGGTATGGTTCACCTGAGGTCTTGTGGTCGTCTCGGGTTCCGCAACTGTTGTCTGCTCAGCAGCCACTGTAGTTTCAGCAGCTGTGGTCTCTGACGCAGTTTCGGGCACGTACTCTGTCTTTTCATAGATCGTTATCCCGCACAGAGCGCATTTACCGGCGTCAATGCCTTCCGCTCCTTCCGCTGCAGGCACGAGAGTCTCCACGCCTATCGGAGTATGGATAGAGGCAGTATAATCCGCATTATATGTATAGCCGCACAGATCGCAGGTGTACTCTGTATGGCCGTAGTCCGGGCAGATACCGGATTTTTCCTCTTTTGTATATGTGGGGTTTTCACATGTATGCGGGAGCAGATCTTCATCGTATTCAAACCGTTCATCCGCCTCGAAATCATATTCATTTCCCCAGGCGTCATATGTTTCGGACATGTCCTCACCTATACCGCGCTCACAGTATGCCCTACGGTCTTCATTGTCCTCAAAGAAAGTGATGAAGCCGGTGACACTGTTATCGGTAAAGAAGCCGTAATAGTAATTGTCCTCGGGATAAACGATGAACATGCCGCAAAGACCGCCGTCATGAACATATCCATGGTCAGAGTCAAATCCCCGGATGGTTATGTAGTTCCTCGCGAGGCTGATATAGCCGTCAGCATAGGCACCGCCCATGAACTGCTCATCTTTCTGGTCAACATTTTCATCCACACATATCTGTGTGGTATCGATCGTACAGTTGAGTATCTCGCCGTTTCCGAATCCTGCGGCGCCGCCTGTACCTATCTGCTTTCCGTCCACATAAAGCGAGACAGTGCCTTCTATGGTGCAGTTTTCGATAACACTTTCATCCATGTATCCGGCCATGCCTCCGGCAAAACATTCGCCTTTTACATGCACATCAACATTCAGCCCATACAATGAAAAGTTTTTGATCTCGGCGTTCTCCACGATACCGAAAAATCCGGCAAACACTGTGTCGTAATCGATCATGTTTCCATCATATGTAAGTCTTGTATCAGAAGTGACCGAGTCAACCGTACAGTTAAGGACAGCGAAACCGGAGCCGTCAAATGTTCCCGAAAAATCAAGAGGTTTCCAGGTCTTTCCGGCAAAGTCTATGTCATTCATGAGCTTATATGAGCCGGAAGGAGCCTTTCTGATCTGTTCCATGTCCTCATATGTATAAATGAGAGTATAGTCATTCAGATCATCGGTCTTTTCCACCAGCTTCGGAGAAGCACCGACAATAAGCTCTTCTTCTTCAAAGTTATCACTTGCAGATGCAATAAAAGCGGGGACTGTCACTGCCACCACCATGGCAAGTATGATCCCCGCTGCTTTAAACATCATTTGTTGTTTTCCCAAAATCCTTCTCCTTCCTCTTCGTTCGAATACCATTTCAATCCGAGTTTTGAAAGAGTTTTCGCCTCAAGGGTAAGATCGACTTTCTGCCCGTTTGTTCTGGCTTTCTTAGCTATCTGTATGAGCTGACCGGCAAAGTTCTCATCCACCTGATATGCCGGTATGTTGCTCCTTGTATTTCTGTTCATTATATACATGAAGAATTTTCCGTCCCCGGTCGTAAGCCCCTTGAAGTCTTCCGGCGTTATTATGATCCCGATGACGCGGCCATCCTTGGATCTGACTTCATTCTTGAGGAATGCCATGTAGAAAGCGTTCACCATGCTGTAGACCGCAGCCAGCGAGTTCTGGAATACCAGCCTCATGTTTCCCGAATCAATGGCTCCTTCCACATATTTATCAAAATCTTCGTGGAATCTTGCCTCAAGTTCTTCCTGTGATATTTTTTTCCTGAAAATAGACATGTTTTATCACCCTTTATTAAATCTCGATGAGTTCATATTCCTTTGTTCCGAATCCAAGCTCAGCAGCGGCGTCAATTGTATGCGTGCCGTTTCTGGATTCAACTCTCTGCATGAAATGATCCCTGCCGCGGTCCTTGGATGATCTGATGAGATCCATGCAGGCCTCGTCAAGGGCGACCGGATCGAGGGATGACAATATGCCGATGTCTTTCATGCAAGGGTCTTCTGCCACAGCGCAGCAATCGCAGTCAACGGAAAGGTTGCACATAATGCTCACGAAAGCGATCTTTCCTTCAAAATGCTTAACGACACTTGATGCGGCGTCTGCCATTGCCTCCAGGAACTGATCCTGCTCACAGGTGTTGCTCCAGAGCCTTTTCTGCGTTCTCTGCTTTCCTCCCGAATGGATGTAAGCCTTTCCATCGCTTGACGCGCATCCGATCGAGAGCTGTTTGATCGCGCCTCCGAATCCTCCCATGGGATGACCCTTGAAATGCGACAGTACAAGCATTGAATCGTAGTTCTCTATATTCTTTCCAAGATAGTTTTCTTTGATCACCTTTCCGTTCGGGATCGGCCATACAACATCCGGGCCTTCCGCATCCATCAGGTCCACATCAAAGTATTCTGTCCATCCATGCTCTTTGATCAGTGCTCTGTGCTTTTCGGTCGAATTCCTCGCTCCGCCATATGCGGTATTGCACTCAACGATCGTGCCTTTGACATGCTCGACCATCGGCCTCATGAACTCAGGATGAAGGAAGTTCTGATTGCCCTTCTCTCCGGAGTGGACTTTTACGGCAACTTTTCCGGGGAGCGTTATCCCGAGGGCATCGTACATTTTTACCACGGCTTCAGGTGTTATCTCTTTTGTAAAATAAACTTTTGCCTTTTCCATCGCGATCCTATCTCCTTATGTTCAGATATACTCGTCAAGTCCTTCGGTAAATGTTTCCGGGTCTTTTCTGTATTCATTCCATATGACCTGTTTTTTAGCTCCGAGGACTCTTGCCCTGTTGAACAGGAGCCTGTTCATGTCCTCAAGATAATCTTTCCTGAGTACCCTGTTGATCTCCTTTGTATCATCATATATCCGCTGTTTTCGTTTTGCAGACATCAGCTTCCAGCCGGCATATGTCTTAACCCGCTTCAGCTTCTTAAGTCTCAGCATAAGGTCATCGTAGTATTCCAGATAATCTTCATTTGCCTTTGTATAAACATCGTTCAGCCCTTTAAACCTGTAATACTGATAGATCAGCTCCGATGCAGTTTTATCGGGAACGGCCGAAATGTCCAGCTCCTCCATTTTTCCTGCCGCTCTGTCATAGCGTTTAAGGGCATTTTTAAATTTCCTGCTCTTTGGGGCATTATAGATAAGGGTCCGCAGATTAAACGTTACCTTCAGAAGATATACTTTTGTCGCCTCGATATGGCGGAAAACCCTTTCAGAATTAAGATCGGGCTGTCTTGCTCCTTCGCTCATTCCCGCTCCTTAGGTCACTTAATGCAGTCAGGGCATGGAGTGCAGCCGACCGCGATCGCTTCGTCCTCATCCATGATATACATAGGCACCGAGAAATCCAGTAAGGAACATCCGTATCTGTGATAGCTATAACTCCCGTCATTGGGAATGTATACCCTGGCTTCAACCTTTTCAAGCGCCTGTTCGGCAGCAGCCTGTTCAGCTCTCGCAGCTCTGTTTTCGCTGACCATTGTACGGTATTTAAGTCCGAAATGAACCAGCGTGGCGGCAAGGCCTATGCAAATGAGCGCAAGAAGTATTATGGCGGCAATATAACCAGACCTGTCGCGCCTCATGTGCTTTAC
The DNA here is from genome assembly GCA_015057955.1 of Lachnospiraceae bacterium. Taxonomy (GTDB): domain Bacteria; phylum Bacillota; class Clostridia; order Lachnospirales; family Lachnospiraceae; genus RGIG5612. Next base: position 18,888 of record SVDE01000044.1, read on the forward strand.
ACTTTTGAGAGAGCTGTTCAGGCAATAGCCGCAGTTATAGCAGAAATTATTAGGGTCAAAGTTCTCCCTACCGCAGATCGGGCACTTCATCTTCCACTAACCTCAATACCATTTTCTAGTGATTATATAAGGATTTTCCCCCTTAGTCAATTTGCAAACCCTCATTAATCATCAGTTCTTTTTCCTATATCCGGAGGACATATCCACTTCACTTATGAGAGGACCGCCGGAAATATAGTTTTTCAGATTCTCTGTCATTATCCTGAGAATTGAATCATATGTATACTGGAGATGGT
>SVDE01000164.1:0-1502 GCA_015057955.1 Lachnospiraceae bacterium
GCTCCGTCCAGGACCACAGGGATATTATTACATGCAGCACCTGCTATGGCTCCTGCCATGGCTGCTATGTCGAATCCGCCCACGTGCCTTAACACTTCAAACGGTGCGGCTCTGTACAGATCATATTTCTCTATCGCGCTGTTAATTACTGTTATTTTTCTATCAAGTCCGGAATCCGAAAGTCCGGCGCCTCTGCCGGTTATCTCCGCTGCATCCATGTTAAGCAGAGATGCTGCGACCGCAGCGCTGGTAGTGGTATTTCCAATGCCCATCTCTCCGATACCGATGACATCCATTCCTTTTTCCCGGCACTCACACGCCAGTTTGAAACCTGCATTCAGGGCTCTGACTGCCTCTTCTTCAGACATTGCGCTCTCAACGGCAAAATCCTTTGTGCCGCATGCCACCTTCAGATCCCGTACGCCGGGAATTTTCTCCATGGAATTGATCCCGACATCCGCGCATATGACATTCACTCCGCATGTCTTTCCCATCCTGCCGACCGAGGAGCGGTTTTTTCCCATCGACCTTGCAACCGCCAGAGTGACTTCCTGGCCGCTCTGGCTCACACCTTCCGCTACGATCCCGTTATCTGAGCAGAAGACAAGGATCACCCTGTTTTTGATGCGGGGCTTTGCAGTACGCTGTATCGCGCCAATGCGGCAAATGACCTGCTCAAACACACCCAGGCTGTCCAGCGGCTTTGCCACACTGTCCCAGCTGCTCTTTACTGCATCATAGATTCCTTTGTCGGGTGCAGTTATCCGTATATTTCCCTGAATGAGGTCACTAATGTTCATATCTTGCCTCTCGCAGCATCCCGTACACCTTGTCCATGTCCATGTGCTCTCTTATCATGTCCGCCAGGCGGTCATACTCACGTTCCTTGAAGCTTTTCCGCCCCGTAAAGGCCTGCTTTGGAAGGGTTACGCCTTTATCAGCTGCCAGCTTTGTAACTATTTTTTCGGCAATGCCTTCACTGTCAAATATCCCGTGGATATAAGTGCCATAAACATTGCCGTTCTGCCAGATCACTTTGTCTGCTTCGCCGGCTCCCGAACCGGTAATGCCCATGTGGATCTCATACCCATAATAATGCTCACCTGTCAGATCTGAAAGAACGCCACCTATGGCATTTATCCTGCCGTCTGCCTGTTTTCTGGTCTTTATGTTTTTCATGGTAGTGCTCACAGGCAGAAGTCCGATCCCGAAAGTTTCTCCGCCTTCTTCTGCGCCTTCAGGATCTGATATCATCTCTCCAAGCATCTGGAAACCTCCGCAGATGCCGAATACCGGTATTCTCCGTGATGCTTCCCTGATCACTTCAAGGAGGCCGTTTTCCTTTAACCATCTGATATCTCCCATGGTGTTTTTGCTTCCCGGGAGGATGATCAGGTCGGGATCACCTATTTTTCTCGGGTCATTTATATATCTGACGGATACACCTTCGATCTGTTCAAATACATCAAGATCCGTGAAGTTTGATATCCTCGGATACCTTA
>SVDE01000164.1:1512-5096 GCA_015057955.1 Lachnospiraceae bacterium
CGACAAGTTCAGGTTTCCGGTCCAGGAACCGGTCTGTCAGGCTGTCCTCATCTTCAAGCGCAAGTTGCATGTATGGGAGCACACCGCATACAGGGATCCCGCTTTTTTCTTCAAGCATCTCAATCCCGGGATCCAGGATCGTCTTGTCTCCACGGAACTTGTTTATGATAAGCCCCTTTACCCTGCTCTTTTCTTTTTCTTCAAGCAGCATGATGGTGCCTATGAGCTGGGCAAATACGCCGCCTCTGTCTATGTCTCCGGCAAGCAATACCGGGGCATCGACCATTTCGGCCATGCCCATGTTCACTATGTCGTTTTCTTTAAGATTTATCTCAGCCGGACTTCCGGCACCTTCAATGACTATTATGTCATTTTTCTGCGCAAGCCTGTCAAATGCTTTAAGGATATCCGGTATCAGTTTCTTCTTGTATTCAAAGTATGTGCGGGCGTCCATGTTCCCGAGCACTTCACCGTTCACTATGACCTGTGAACCGATGTTGCTCGTCGGCTTTAACAGGATCGGATTCATGCAGACGTCAGGTTTGACACAGGCCGCTTCCGCCTGCATGACCTGCGCCCTTCCCATTTCAAGCCCGTCCTCTGTGACAAATGAGTTCAGTGCCATGTTCTGGGATTTAAACGGGGCAACCCTGTATCCGTCCTGTGCAAACACCCTGCAAAGTCCCGCGCAGATAAGGCTCTTACCCGCGCCTGACATGGTGCCCTGGACCATTATAACCCGTGCCATATAAGCCCCCTCTTTTCCGCTTCACTGATCAATTCGCTGTTTTTCTCATTCATGGCCGCGAACTGCTTTACAGCAGGTATGACTTTTTTGCACTGCACCATGAGTTTGGCAGCCTCCTCATAACTCTCATCCCCTATCGGCATGAAAGCCTTTTCGGTGACCACTTTGCATGCCAATGCTTTAGCGATCGGATATTCGATATCATTTTCGTGGATGACGCCGGCCGCAAAAGGTATTCCCTCCCTCTGGAGTTTTCTGTAAACAGGTATACCGCTGCCGCCTCCTCCGATAACGAACACCTCCGGCTCGCCTTCAGTTTTTCCAAGCTCCACGCTGGCGTATTCAGGGATAAAGCATCCCTTTTCCACACCGTAAAGTTCTTCTATGTAACCGTTTGAGTCAAATATCTCCTCTGCTGTTCCGTATCTGTCAACCCGTCCGTTTCCGATGCAGAGAATGTGATCTGCGCATTTATGCGCAAGCTCCAGTTCGTGCAGCGACATTATGACGGCCATGTTCTTTTCAAAGACCAGCTTTTTCAATATACCCAGAAGTTTGATCTTATGCCTTATGTCCAGAAATGATGTCGGCTCGTCAAGTATCATGATGTCAGGTTCCTGGGCTATGGCCCTGGCAAGCATGGTGAGCTGTTTCTGTCCGTCGCTGATGGCATTGAAATCTTTGTTCTTTTCCTGCAGCATTCCGACCATTTCCAGTGATCGTTCGACCACGGCTCTGTCGTTCTCGTCAAGTATCCCCATAAGGCCGGTATAAGGGTAACGTCCCGCAGATACAATGTCCTCCACCGTCATGCGCTCTGTGCGCGGCCTTTCAGTCATGAGGACAGCCATCTTCGCGGCGATCTCGGAGTTTTTGAGCTCCTGCATGTCCTTTCCTTCAATGAAGACCGTTCCTGCAACCGCTTTAAGCTGGTTTGTCAGAGTTTTGAGGACTGTGGATTTGCCTGCGCCGTTCGGTCCTATGAGCACGAGTATCTCGCCTTTATTTACAGAGAAGCTGATATCCGGAACAATAGGATCATTTCCGTAACCAACCGACAGATCCTTCGTATTTAGAACAATGCTTTCAGGGAACTCTGCTCTCATGCCTCCCCCTTTCTGCGCTTGATCAGCACATAGATAACAACAGGGGCACCAAGTACGGCCGTGACTGAACTGACTGATAGTTCTGTCGGCGCAAACAATGTTCTCGCCAGGACATCGCTTAAAAGGCAGAAAGATGCTCCTGCCATAAAGCAGGCAGGTACCATGTGGATAGGTTTTGATGTATTGAAAAGAGCCTTCGCGAGCTGCGGCACAGCTATGCCGACAAATGAGATCGGTCCCGCGAATGCTGCCACGCATGCGGAAAGAAGGCTTGAGAGTATGATCAGCGCCACTCTGAAAGCCCGGATGGGAACGCCCATACTCCTTGCGTAATTCTCACCCAGCTGATATGCGTTCATGGGTTTGGCAAGAAGGAATGCGCAGATGAGCCCGAATGCCGCAGTAATTGCTATTACTTTCACATTGTCCCAGCCTATGCCTGAAAAACTGCCCATCGACCAGTTATGCAGATTGACGATATTTGAATCGGCGGCAAATGTAACAAGGAATTCCGTTATGGCCGAGCATATATAGCCTATCATTATTCCGCATATGATAAGCGTTGCCATCTTTTTGACCCTGCCCGCTATGAGAAGGACAAATCCCATGGATACCAGCGATCCTGCAAATGCAGCTGCGACCATGAAACCGCTTGACAGGACTATCCCGTTTTCAAGGCACAGGATCATTACAAGGGCAACGGCCAGCTTTGCTCCGGATGAAACGCCCAGAACAAACGGACCGGCTATCGGATTTGCAAAAAACGTCTGGAGCAGGAATCCCGAAACTGCAAGGCACCCGCCTAAAAGCGCCGCCGCAAGCAGACGCGGAAGGCGCATGTCCAGGATTATCTTCGCTGCCGTGCTGTCCGCGGACCTGCCAAGGATTATATCCCAGATCTCTTTAAACCCCACGTTAGCGCTGCCTGCCCACAGATTGATGACAAACAAAGCAGCCAGCAGCACTGCCAGCACTATGTATCCGATCAAAAATCTGGTTTTCCTGTTATCCATGTCTCTTTATTTCAGCAGATGCAGATAAACAGGCTCCGCATCCTGCCCATCATTTATGATACTGTAAAAGTCTTCCAGCATGTCTATGGTGCCTGTGATCTCCTGGTACATGTTCTGTCCCGTACACCAGACATTGCCTTCTTTTACAGCCTTAAAATCCCTGAACAGCTCACTCTTTTCCATAAGCTCTTCAAGTTCTTTAAGTTCCGTCTGCACCGTACTGTTGTATATAAGGATATCCGCGTCAACAGCCTTTTCATAGAATGCTTCCATCTGCATGTTTACTGTTGAGAGCGCATTTTCCTCTTCTGGTATCAGGTCCGCAAATATATATTCTCCGCCTGCAAGCTCGATCATTTTTGATATGTAATCTCCGGGCTTGCGCACATTAACAGCCCCGTTGGACGCCACATAGAAAAATGCCACAGACTTTTTGCTGCCCGTTTCCGCCATGCCCGTCAGCGTTGTAAACCTTTCGCTGCACTCTTCCATGAAACTTTCAGCTTCTGCCTCTTTTCCCGTAAGAAGACCGTACAGGCGGATCCATTCCACCCTTCCGAGCGGGTGTGTCTCGTAACTTGAACGCTCTACCATTACCGGTATCCCTATGCGCTCAAGCTGCTCCTTTACTTTAGGAGTATGATAGATCATTGTGGATTCGATGGCCAGGTCACAGCTGTTCGAGAGCAGCATCTCATAATCCGGCGCGCTGTATTT
>SVDE01000045.1 GCA_015057955.1 Lachnospiraceae bacterium
TGACATGGATAGAGAAGTCTTAACTGAACGGGTAAAAGAGGTCGAAGAGGTCATATTTGCTTATATCCCCAAGGGAGACGAGAACACCGCGCGCATAACGCAGGCCATGGATTATACCATCAAAGCCGGCGGAAAACGCATAAGGCCGATGCTGATGCAGGAGAGCTACAGGATGTTTGCCAGGGGCAGGGAAGAGAGCGTTCTCCTCCATAAGTTTATGGCGGCGATCGAGATGATACATAGTTATTCACTCTGCCATGACGATCTTCCCGCAATGGATAATGACACACTGCGGCGCGGAAAACCATCCACATGGGCACAGTATGACGAGGCATTCGGAGTGCTTGCCGGAGATGCGCTGCTCAACTACGCTTACGAGCTGATCCTTAGTGAGCTGGACAGCGCAGCTGACATCGCGGATGTCAGAAGAGGCTTAAGGGCATTTAATGTCCTGGCTAAGAAAGCCGGCATCTACGGCATGGTCGGAGGCCAGTGCCTGGACGTTTATTCGGAAAAGACAGAAGGAATGGATCTGGACATGGACCAGATCATGTACATACATAAAAATAAGACCGCTGCGCTGCTTGAAGCAGCCATGATGTGCGGAGCGATACTCGCAGGGGCAAACAAGCCCTGCGTTGACGCAATGGAAGAGGTCGCAAGAAGCACAGGTCTGGCGTTCCAGATAAGAGATGACATCCTTGATGTCACATCAACCACAGACAAGCTGGGTAAACCGGTGGGCTCTGACGAGAAGAACAACAAAGCCACCTATGTTACGATCAAAGGTATCGACGCTGCTCAGGAAGATGTGGAAATGTATTCAAAAAAGGCTGTGTCCCTGCTTGATGAGCTGCCCTGCAGGAACGAACTTCTGAGAGAACTGATCTTGGAAATGGCAGGAAGGGATATGTAGGATGCTGCTTGACAGTATAAACAAAGAAAATGACATAAAGAATATCAAGCGTGAGGATCTGCCTCTCCTTGCCAAGGAGATAAGGGGATTCCTGATCAAAAATGTCAGTAAGACCGGCGGGCACCTCGCGTCCAGCCTAGGCGCGGTCGAGCTTACAATGGCGCTTCATCTTGCTTTGGATCTTCCAAAGGATAAGATAGTATGGGATGTGGGACACCAGGCATATGCCCACAAGATACTTACAGGCAGGAAGGACCGCTTCTCGCAACTGCGGACATATGGGGGCTTAAGCGGATTCCCCAAGCGCAGGGAATCCGAATGCGACGCTTTTATCGCCGGACATGCATCAACTGCCATATCTGCCGCTGTCGGCATGGCAGAAGCTGAAGTGATCAAAGGCGAGAACAATACCATAGTCGCAGTCGTTGGCGATGGAGCCCTCACCGGCGGCATGGCGTACGAGGCCATCAATAACGCCTCAAAGCTTAAAAGAAACCTGATCATAATCCTGAACGACAATAACCGCTCAATCTCTGAAAATGTCGGAGGCATGTCAAATTATCTTACAGACGTCAGAGCCGGCGGAACATACAATGATATCAAACAGGGTGTGGTCAACACCCTTGAGCACATACCCTTAGTCGGCGGCTCCATGGTGAAAAACATCAAGAAGACCAAGGACAAGATCAAGACGCTCATTGTGCCGGGTACGTTCTTTGAAAACCTAGGCATCACGTATCTCGGACCGATAGACGGACACAACATCGCAAGGATGAGAAGGATCATAACCGAGTGCAAAAAGCTCGATCATCCCGTGATCATCCATGTGAGCACCAAAAAAGGAAAGGGATACAAGTTTGCGGAAGCTGATCCCGGAAAATTCCACGGCATAGCTCCATTTGATCCAAAGACCGGCGAACTCCTTAAGAAAAATACAGGTCCTACATGGACCGAGATGTTTGCGAACGCTCTTGAGTCGGAGGCAGAGCGGCATCCCGAGATAGTCGCTATCACAGCCGCCATGACTGACGGCACCGGACTGAAAGGATTCGCGCAGAAATACCCTGACAGATTCTTCGATGTGGGAATAGCCGAAGAGCACGCAGTTACCAGCGCTGCCGGAATGGCATGCGAAGGTCTTAAGCCCTTCGTTGCAATCTATTCCACATTTCTTCAGCGGGCATTTGACCAGATACTCCATGATGTATGTCTCCAGAATCTGCCGGTGACATTCTGCATTGACAGAGCGGGACTTGTAGGTGAAGACGGAGAGACGCATCAGGGAACATTTGACATCTCATACATGAGCACGATCCCCAACATGAACGTGTTCGCTCCGAAGAACGGACAGGAACTGGAAGCTGCCGTTAAGTTCGCGGCAGGGTTCAGCGCTCCTTTAGCCATAAGGTATCCGAGAGGCGCCGCCTTCATGGGATATGAGGAATTCAACGCGCCTGTCGAATTCGGAAAGAGCGAGATCATGTACCTTGAAAAGGACATAGCCATACTTGCAGTCGGCTCAATGGTCAGCATTGCCGGGCAGGTGCGTGAGCGCCTTAAAGAAAAAGGCCTTAACATCTCTCTGGTAAACGTCAGGTTCATCAAACCGGTCGACGAGGAGATGCTGAAGGTGATCGCGAAAAATCATAAGCTCATCGTGACAATGGAGGAAAATGTCCTCGCAGGCGGATTCGGTGTACTTGCACTGAGCCTGATAAACAGCATCCGCGCAGATGCCAGAGTAGTCAATTTCGCTATCCCGAATTCATTCATAGAGCAGGGAAGCAGGGACAGGCAGCTCAAGGAATGCGGACTTGATGCTGATTCGCTTTACAATAAACTGATAGATATCATAGGACTTGAACAGGATGAAAAAGAGACTTGACGTAATGCTCTGTGAACAGAATAGTGATCTGACCAGGGCAAAAGCGCAGTCACTGATCATGAGCGGGGTTGTGTATGTGAACAACCAGAAGGAGCTGAAAGCCGGCTCCATGTTCTCCGAAGATGCAGTGATCGAGATCCGCGGAGAGACGCTTAAGTATGTGAGCCGCGGCGGACTAAAGCTTGAAAAAGCCATGGCATCATTTGACATTGCCCTGGACGGGAAAGTCTGCATGGACATCGGCTCGTCAACAGGCGGATTCACGGACTGCATGCTGCAGAAAGGAGCGGTAAAGGTTTACGCGGTCGACGTTGGATACGGTCAGCTCCATTATAAGCTTAGGACCGATGAGCGTGTCGTAGTGATGGAAAAGACAAACATCCGTTACGTAAAGCCTGAGGACATACCCGAGAAGATAAACTTCGCGTCGGTGGATGTCTCCTTTATATCATTGACGAAAGTAATCCCGCCCGCACTTGAACTGCTTGATGACACGAAAGAACTGGTCATGCTGATAAAACCCCAGTTTGAAGCCGGACGGGAAAAGGTTGGCAAGAAGGGCGTAGTCAGGGATCCGGCAGTCCATGAGGAAGTAGTAGAAAAAGTAGTAAGTTTTGCCGAGAGTTCCGGACTCAGCGCCGAGGGGCTGACATATTCACCGGTAAAGGGACCGGAAGGCAACATAGAATACCTGATACATGTAAAAAAAGCAGAAGAAGGCGCCACGCCTTTTGACCGGGAAATGATCGGCAGGGTAGTTGCCCTTGCCCATGAGGAACTGGACAGATGAAAAATTTCGCGATAGTTGCAAATTCCGCTAAAGGAAACAGCAGACAATGTGCTGATCAGGTAGCAGCCATTCTTGAAAAAAACGGATGCAGATGCACAGCAAGCCTGATAGCGGAAGAAGATGCCAGATACCATTACCGCTTTACGGACCCTTCGCTCGTACCCAAAGATACCGAGGCGGTCCTTTCGCTCGGCGGAGACGGTACATTTATACATTCATGCAAAGACCTTATCAGTCTCCAGCTCCCGGTCTTCGGAGTTAACTACGGTACGCTCGGATACATGACCGAGGTCGGATTGGATGGATTTGAGGACGCTCTCAAGTCCATGATCAGCGGAAATTACGAAATAGAGGAACGCATACTGCTAAACTGCGACATTGTCTTTGATGGAAATGTCATAAAGAGGAGCCTAGCATTCAACGACATAGTTCTGCAGCGCGCGCTCGACAGCGGCATTGCCCAGTATGACGTTTCAGTTGACGGGCACTATCTGAACACTTACTCAGCCGACGGCATGATCCTTTCAACACCTACCGGATCCACCGGATACAACCTGTCAGCAGGCGGCCCTGTAGTGCTCCCCATTTCCAAGATCATGCTGGTTACGCCGATATGTGCCCATACGCTGAATTCAAGAACGATCGTATTGCCGTCCGATGTCTCAATCGGGATAAAAGGTCAGGCTAACAGCAGGGGCAAATATCCTGAAATATATGTGACAATAGACGGAGAAAAAGGGATAAGGCTTGAAGAAGGCGCGTCCATACATGCGACAGGCGCTTCGGAGACTGCCAAGATCCTTAAGATAAATAAGATGAGCTTCATCGAGCAGCTCGGAAAGAAGATGAGATAAAACATGAAACCTGTACTTTTACTGATACTTGACGGTTACGGCCTTTCGGATAATGTCAAAGGAAACGCGGTCCTTGCCGCAAACACTCCCAACATAAGGAAACTCATGGCAGAGTGCCCGTTCGTTAAAGGCGCTGCTTCGGGGCTCGCAGTCGGGCTTCCCGAAGGGCAGATGGGAAATTCTGAGGTAGGCCATCTCAACATGGGCGCGGGCAGAGTCGTATATCAGGACCTCACCAGAATAACCAAGTCTATAGAGGATGGGGACTTCTTTGAGAAGCCCGAACTCCTTGGCGCGATAGACAACTGCATAAAGAACGGATCGGACCTTCACATTTACGGACTTCTTTCAGACGGCGGAGTCCACAGCCTTAATTCGCATCTGTATGCCATCCTCGAGCTTGCAAAGAGGCAGGGACTGGACCGTGTCTATATTCATTGCTTCATGGATGGCAGGGATACGTCACCTACATCCGGTATTGATTACATCAGAGAACTGGCGGGCGAATGCGAAAAGCACACCGGCAGGATCGCTACCATAACCGGCAGATACTGGGCGATGGACCGTGATAACAGGTGGGAGCGCATCGAGAGGGCATACAGAGCCCTTACCAAAGGCGAAGGCGTTCTGGAGACCGATCCCGTGCAGGCAATGGAGAACAGTTATGCAAAGGATATAACGGACGAGTTCATCGAGCCGACTGTCATAACTGAAAACGGCCACCCGTTAACAGTGATCAAAAACGGTGACTCGGTCATCTTCTTCAATTTCCGTCCCGACAGGGCAAGAGAGATCTCAAGAACTTTCTGCTGCGATGATTTCACAGGATTTGAGCGCGGAGAGCGCATAAAGACAGACTATGTCTGCTTCACGGAATACGATCCCACAATCCCCAACAAGAGCGTCGTCTTCAAGGAAGAGGAGATAGAGGACACGTTCGGCCAGTTCATAGCAGCGCAGGGCCTTAAGCAGGCGCGCATAGCCGAGACAGAAAAATATGCGCATGTCACGTTCTTCTTCAACGGAGGAGTAGAGGCACCGAATCCGGGCGAGGACAGATTTCTTATTCCTTCACCCAAGGTAGCCACATATGACCTTAAACCCGAAATGAGCGTATATGAAGTCTGCGACCGCCTTGTTGAGACCATCAATGCCGGAGAGCATGACGTTATCATCTGCAACTTCGCCAATCCGGACATGGTCGGTCATACGGGCGTATTCGACGCTGTAGTCAAAGCCCTTGAGGCAGTTGACGAGTGTGTCGGCCGCGTAGTGGATGCCGCATGCAAGAACGGACGAGTCATGTTCCTGTGCGCAGATCATGGAAATGCGGAAGAACTACTTGTTCCGGGAACTGATGAGCCATGGACAGCCCACACCACAAACCCTGTCCCGTTCATACTTATAAATGGCGAAGCCGGCTGGACCCTCAAAGAGGGCGGAAGGCTGTGTGACATCGTGCCTACGCTCATTGATGTAATGGGACTTGAAAAGCCCCGCCTCATGACAGGAGTCAGCCTGCTTGAAAGACAATAAAATGTTTTTCTTGCAAATGGCAGCGCACCGTGATAATATGTTAAGGCTTGATTAGATTTTTAGGAGGTTAAAGGCCTTGGTATTCTATCTTATACTTACAATAATAATCACCATCATCAGCATCGCGCTGATCCTGGCCATCATATTTCAGGAGAGTAAATCATACGGACTTTCCGCATCAATAAGCGGAGGCTCAGCAAACAGCTACTGGAGCGGATCCAAGAGCAAGTCAAAACAGGGCAAGCTTGTAAGGATCACAACCATTGCCGCGATCATCTTCTTCATTGCGGCGATACTGCTGAATGTCGGATTGTTCACAAAGTTCTGATGAAAAGCACTCCTAAACGGAGTGCTTTTTTAAACTGATATGGAAAAAGAAGCGATTAAACTGATTTCAAACAATAAAAAAGCCTATCATGATTACTTCGTTGAGGATAAGTTCGAAGCGGGAATAGAACTTGTAGGGACAGAGGTCAAGTCATTAAGGCTTGGCAAATGTTCTGTAAAGGAAAGCTATGTCCGCATCAGGAACGGCCAGATCTATATCCTGGGCATGAACATTTCCCCATATGAAAAGGGAAATATCTTCAACAAGGATCCCCTTCGCGAGCGCAGGCTTCTCATGCACAGGAGCGAGATCCGCAAGCTCGAGGGGAAGATAGCACAGCAGGGATATACCCTGGTGCCTCTCCAGGTTTATTTTAAGGGCAGCCTGGTAAAGGTCGAGATCGGACTGTGCAGAGGTAAGAAACTCTACGACAAGAGAGAGGATATAGCAAAGAAGGACCAGAAGAGAGAAGCTGCAAGAGATTTTAAGATAAACAATCTGCAGGTCTAGTAATTATTCATGTACGTGTTAATATCAGGTGAATGACGAGCGCATGCCAAGTCTGCCGTGGAATTGATTAACCGTATCATCCGGATCCGGATATATTTACCGGGTCTGAAATCAATACGGAGGTAGATCATGAAAAGTAAGACAAACATGCTGACAGGAAGCCCGTTCAAGTCACTGCTCCTGTTTTCTCTTCCCATGATACTGGGAAACCTGTTCCAGCAGCTTTACAACATTGTTGACGCGATCATAGTCGGCAAATTCGTCGGCCAGAAGGCTCTCGCCGCGGCCGGCTCCACATCCACGATCATTTTCATATACCTTGGCATTTCCCTGGGACTTGCGCTGGGATGCATGATCATTTTCTCGCAGCTGTTCGGAGCCAGAAACTATGTCAGGATGAAAACGGCGATGTACACCTGCATCATCTTCCTTGGCGCGCTCAGCCTGGTCGCCCTGGCTGTGGGACTCATAACCGCTGACGGAGTGCTGCATCTTACCAATGTGCAGGAAGTGCTTTACCAGGATGCCCGGACTTATTTCACCATTTATGTTCTGGGATTCCCGGCAATGTTCATCTACAACGCTGCCAGCCAGGTATTTAACTCACTCGGAAAGAGCAAATACTCCCTGTTCATGCTCGCAGGTTCCTCAGTGCTGAACGTCGTGCTCGACCTCTGGTTCGTAATGCCTTCTGGCCTCAACATGGGTGTCGCCGGTGCAGCAATCGCAACTGACATCTCACAGTATGTCATCGCCATTGCCGGACTCATATGGGCTATCATCTACCTGCGGAAGAACTTTAAAACGGAAGAGAGGGCGGCAATATTTGACATTGGCCTTCTCGGAAACATGCTGAAAGTTGCTATCCCGACCATGCTCGCCCAGGTAGTCGTCTCTGTCGGATACGCCATCCTCATGGCGCTCGTCAACAAGTACTCGGTGGACATCATCTCCGGATATGTTGCGGCTTACAAGATCGACTCGCTCTGCGGCATCCCCATGATACAGATAGGAAATGCCATGGCAACATTTACAGGGCAGAATGTCGGAGCGAAACAGTATGACCGCGTTCCTAAAGGGATCAAAGCCGGCGTGCTGATGTGTGTCGTTGTCTGGATCGTCTTTGTAGCTGTCGTGAACCTGTTCGGACATGGCATGATAGGGTTGTTTATGGATGCCGGAGCAAGTGAACTGGCTTATACGACCGGAGTGACATACATGAGGGTCATGAGTTCCCTTTATATCATCCTTGGCCTGATGTACGTTTTCGCGGCTACGCTTCGCGGAGCGGGAGACATAACGATGTCGCTGGTCGCCGTAGTAATGAACTTTGCGGTCAGATGCGCTTTTGCATTTATAATGGCACAGGGAGTCTTCCATCTTGCGCCCGGGTCTGAGATCTGGATCTGGTGGTCCAATCCTCTTGGCTGGTTCGTGGCATTCGTACTTTGCGCTCTGCGCTTCAGGACCGGCATCTGGAAGACAAAACGACTGGCAGATAAAGTATAAACATGATATGTTCACAGTTTTATGATAATGTGATAATATATAAAAACCTTGGAAGCTGCCCGAGGGATTCGGGGTTGTAAAGGTTTCGACGGGGTTTTAGAAGCAATGTAAGCCACTGGTGGCGGCCAACCACCTAAAAATGACCAAATAAAAATAAACGCTAAGAATAATAGATTAGCTTTAGCTGCTTAATCGCGGCTACGCAGGCCCGGAGTTCCGCCGACCGGTCAACCTGTGTCATCCAGGCGGAAAACTCTGTGCCGTAAGCTTTGCCGGTACAGAAAATCCATGAAGCTACCTTGCCGGGAAGTCTGTCCCTGGGGATCGCGGTAAGGGAATAAGCCTTTCAGGGACTGCAGTGGGAGAAAGCAGTGTGAAAGAAGCTTCGGACGCGGGTTCGATTCCCGCCAGCTCCATAAGAAGACACCGCCGGGTCAAAAAGACCCGGCGGTGTCTTCTTTATACTATGCTGGCGGGAATCGAACAAGGAGGGAGCGCTGAAAGCACGGAATTTTACCTATAATAGTCAAAATAGATTGCTGACAAGAAAGGGCTGTCATCTATATTTCATTATCTGTTCAATTTGGTTGATGGATGTGAGTCTGCTTCTTGCTTGCGTCATCTATTTAGTACTGTCGCGGCGAATTTAGATGACACAAAATTGAATAATGTCATCTATTTTCATCATAAACTTCTATATGGTTGACAACAAAGAGGCAAACACGAATTCTAGTCATCTTTTTTTACTATAAACCTTTTATTTGGATGACTTTTCACTTGTTTGATCAAAATGGCGTCATCTTTTTTTCTCAAATTTGTATATTTAGCCTACGTTTAGCATTTATGTTATAATCACAAAAAAAGAAAGGCAGCTAAAGACAATGAGCATCGGCATTGTAAAGACAACCTACGGTCTCGCAGAAGGCATAAGCCATGATAACGGCCTGACAGAGTTTCGCGGCATTCCGTACGCGGCACCGCCCATAAGAAACTTAAGATGGAAGCCGCCGGTAAAGCCTGAGGGCTGGGAAGGCGTAAGGACATTTGACACTTATGCGCCGATAGAGGTTCAGTATCAGGACCGTCAGGGGGACGATGCGGTCAATCATTTTCCCATGAGCGAGGACTGCCTGTACCTGAATGTGACCACCCCAGCAAAGGCAGCAGGCGAAAACCTGCCTGTGTTGGTCTGGTTCCATGGAGGCGGGCTGACAAACGGCACCCCGTATGGAGATGAGGTGGAGCCATACAGTTTCGCAAAGCGGGGGAATGTTGTCATTACTGTCGGACACAGGATCAACATCTGGGGTTTTATGGCACTCCCGCAGCTGACGAAAGAGCAGGGTACCAGCGGCAATTACGGGCTTATGGATCTGGCTGCAGCGCTTGAATGGATATGGGACAATATCGAAGCATTCGGCGGCGACAGAAATAACATTACCGCAGGAGGTGAGTCGGGAGGCACTCAGAAGACATGCATCATGGCGACTATACCTGCCGGCGGGCACAGGATCAGGAGGGTATACAACTCATCCGGACTTAAGTGGAAGCAGCTTCCGTTCAAGACACTTGAAGAGGGAGAGAAGGCAGGGCAGGAATACCTGAAATACATAGGACTTGACCCGAATACGCCGCTTGAGCAGCTGCGTGCACTGGATACATATGAAATCCATCACAATGTGCCGCGCGAGTACTATCCGGGCGACATTATCTATGACGGAACATTCATAACCGAGAAAAGCTTTGGCTACCTCTTTGACAAGTACCTTGAAAATGTCGACTTCATAAATGTGACGGCCGAGGGTGAGTCAAATGTATTTGCGCATCGCGGGGCAAGCGGTGTGAGGGGATATTTCTCAGGAGATGTACCTGTCACAGACAAAGCATCCTTGTACGCATTTTTCAAAGAGCGTCTCGGAGATCTGTACGAAAAATACGACTTTGAAAAACTGGTAAGCTGCGCGGACGAGGATGCGCTGTTCACGGCAAAGAAGTTAGGCTCCATCGGCATTTCGGAACTTGCGAGCAATAACCACAGCCGCAACATCATGGTGAACAGGCTGTTCGGGGCATACATGAAAAAGCATCATCCGGAGTGTAAGGTGTATTCGCTGCTCTGGTGCCATATACCGGCTGCGAAGGACAAACCCGGAGCAACAGACAGGGACGACAAGCCGGAACACAGGCTCGCTGACCACTGCACGGACTGCCAGTACATTTTCGATACGCTGGACAAAAAGGACGCGCCATGGACGGAACTTGACCGCAGATACGCCGAACTGATGGGAGCATATGTATCGAACTTCGCAAAATGCGGAGATGTAAACGGTGAAGGACTTCCGCGCATTGAAGAGACAGGCAGCGACCTGGCGTACGCGAAGATGGCAGATACAGTTGAAATGCACACCGGATTGAAATCCCCGCTTGAGGAACTGGCGTGCGAATATGTAAAAAAGGAATACGGCATCACTGAAGAAGAGATAGGATGAAGGAGGAAAAATGAGCAGATATTATTTCTATGTAGGAAGCTGGCAGTCACCCAGAAATCCGGATGCGATCCGGGGCATTACGATCGGCACATATGAAAACGGCAAGCTGATCCCCATAAAGCGTGTGCATGAAGATGTGAATGTCTCAATGCTGACATATGATGGAAAGAGGAAGGTCCTCTATACGAGCAACGAACTTCCGCTTACTGATAAAGGACCCGGCGGCAGGGCGAACGCATATAAAGCAGACCTTGAGACAGGGGACCTTGAAGAGATCAGCAATATCTCCTCATTTGGAAAGATGCCGAGCTTTGTGGCATATGATCCGCTCGGAGATTTCCTCGTTCTTACTAACCATTCAATGGGAAATGTGATCCTAAAAACAGTGCAGGATAAAAATGGTGAGTTTCATCTGGTAAATGAATATGATGAGACAGCTGCTGTTCTTTATGAACTGAATGAAGACGGCCAAATAGTGCGCGCTTGTGACATCGTAAAGCATACCGGGCACGGCGGAAGGCCCGGGCAGACCAATCCCCACATGCACAGCGTCAGGTTCACACCGGATGGAAAATACGTGTTCATCTGCGACAAGGGAAATGACGGATACTATGTATACAGACTTGACCGCGGGAATAAGAAGCTCGTCCTTGCTGACAGGCTTGATTCGGTTCCGGGAGCAGCTCCCCGCTACAGCGCGCTCCATCCGGTCCTGCCAATAATTTATTTCAACAATGAATCTGCAAGGCTGCTGACAGCGGCACGTTACGGTGAAGACGGAAAACTTGAGAAGCTGGGCGACTGGTCAACAACCTGGGAAGATGTAGATGACGAAAGCGAAGCAGGACAGTCAGACCTGATGATATCAGAGGACGGCAGATTCCTTTACAATATCATCCGCGCGGATAACATGATCAGCGTTTTTGAGACTGATCCCGAAAGCGGCGAGCCGAAACTGATCCAGATGACCGAGGCAGCAGGCACAGGACAGGAGAGGGATCTCTGCTTCTCGCCGGATGGGAAATACCTGTTTATGAGCGCTGTCGCTGACGGAAATGTATACCGATACACGATCGGTGAAGACGGAAAACTGTCTGACAAAGAACTTGCACTCGAGGATATTGCTCCCGGCGCAATGATATTCATAAAAGCAGATTAAATCTTAAATAACGGATCCATCCTGAGCCTGGGCAGCAGTTTGAATGTAAGATTCACAAACCGGCCTGTCAGAAGAACAGATGCAACCGAGTTGATGCCCACGCTCAGGGCGAACCGGTCTCTTGCAAATAGATATGTAAAGAGATTTATTATCAAGGCAAGGACAACATAGATCAGATCTGTGATCATTTTTATGTTGCCCAGCTTCTTATCATACAGCCTGCTGATCAGGTTGTTCATTTCATCCGGTGCCGGCAGTATCATGTCGCATCCGCTGATCAGGGCAACGCCGAAGCCTTGGATCATTATTCCGAGGATAAGTGAGACGATCTTCGACCAAAGCACGAGTACCGGATTCCACAGCAGCATGAAAAGATCGACAAGATAGCCGAAAGGAATGCCTACTCCAAGACAGAGCAGGCTTTTCAGTGTGATCTTTTTCTGAAGCAGGATCTGGATCAGCACGCAGACTGCGTGCATTATTATTGTAAGATTCCCTATTGTAAGCGGCAGGATGTTTGACAGAGCGTCAGGCACAGCCGTTATGGGGGAAATGCCCCAATTCGTGCGTTTCAGCAGAACTATGCCAACAGCCATGCAGATAAGCCCGGCCATATATTGCAGGATACGTCTTGGGATACGTTTCTCTTTCATGGGGGACTCACTTGGAGGGCTCGGCTGATGTTTCAATGGTGGTCTCGCTGTTCAGAGCATACTGCGCATTCGAACTGCATGAAACTACCCAGACGATGATGCCTGCGATGATAAGAGTGATCCCGACGATAAGCAGCCCGATACGCCTGTATTTGTTGTCAGGTGTCATTGGGGTGCGTATGTTGGAGATGTTCTTCATGCTTTCGCTGTTTGTAAATCTGTTCCTCAGATCAGCCATTGTTTCCTCCATATAAAAAGAGCAGAGAAGTTTATTGTTCGGTAAGGTCGAGCCGCATGAGCTCGTTGACGAACAGATGCTTCGAAGATACTTTTTCGTTGTTCAGCCATGCGGCGCATATATTAAGGTTGTGATCAAGCTTAATGGTCTTGTAGATCGGGAAACGGGCCGCACTGGTCCAGTTGCAGGTGATCTGGGATCCTTTTCCACTCTGGAGACGCATCAGGATCGAAGCAGAGTTTGGCGCATATTCGATCTTAGGTTCAAAACCGGCGCTGCGGCATAGGAGCAGCGCAAGCTGTTCAAGCGGATTGACCTTTGATGAATGAGGAGCTATCACATAAAACGGCTCATCTTTAAGGTCAGTGAGTTTGAAGTCTTTTTTATTGGCAAGAGGATGCGAAGACGATAAAAGTATCACTGCCGGGGCAGAGGCGATCACTTTGCTGACAAATGAACTTTGTCTGGGCACGGCTATGGCCAGGGTTATGGCGATGTCGATCTTATTGTCAACGAGTGCGTCCAAAACGGACAGATGGTTATATCCTTCAAGTGAAAGACTCGCATTAGGATATTTTTCGGAAAAGATCTTTTGGATCTGCGGATAAAACTGGGAAAGATCCCATCCGTCGAGACAGCCAAGCCTTATGTCTTCAGCCTGACGGCTTGTCATCTGGGTTACACGTTCCAGGAGGTCAGCAAACTGACTTTCTGCATTTGAAAAAAAATCATAGAACTGTTCTCCGACAGCTGTCAGTTTCACGATGCCGTTTGTACGGTCTATAAGTATGTAGCCGAGATCTTTTTCAAGCAGTGAAATGTTCTTGCTCACTGCGGACTGTGATATGAACATTTTTTCCGCAGCCTTTGAAAAACTCTGATATCTGACCACATTTAGAAAACTTTTTATCTGTGCGTTTGTCATTATTTATGCCTCACTGGATAATTACGCAAGGAATTATAACAAAAATATGGGTATGAGTAAATGGTTATATCTGAATTACTTTATTTATATTGGATAAAAACATATAGGAGTTTTAAAATTTTATTGTAAAAACCATCTATAAAAGGGGAGGTAAAGAGATATGGCAATCAGTCCAATGGCGTTAGCGCTTATCGGTATCGGCGTACTGCTGGTCCTTCTGGCATTAGGCATGAATATCGGTATAAGCATGTTCGCTGTAGGCTTCTTTGGATGCTTTGTTGCCTATTCGTTAAACGGACTTAACAGTTCGCAGGCATTGAATGCCGCGTTCATTGTTTTTAAGAAGATCCCGTTTTCACAGGCCACGAACTATTCATTTGTCGTCATACCATTGTTCATACTGATGGGGCAGCTATGTTACTATTCGGGAATGTCCAGCGGTCTTTATGATATGGCGCACAAGCTTCTCGGTTCATTAAGAGGCGGTCTGGCAATGGCGTCAGTTGCGGCATGCGCACTGTTCGGAGCCATCTGCGGATCCAGTGCTGCTACCGCAGCCACAATGGGAGTTGTTGCTCTTCCTGAAATGAAAAAGCACGGATATGATGACGGTATGTCATGCGCATCCATAGCAGCAGGAGGCACACTCGGAGTTCTCATCCCGCCTTCAACCACATTCATTCTTTATGGAATAGTAACCGGTGAATCAGTAGGAAAACTTTTCGCATCAGGAATCATCCCGGGCATAATTATGGCAATATGCTTCTGTATAACGATAGCTATCATCGTACATGTCAAACCCGACATGGCACCCGGCAAGATGAAGTTCACTCTTAAGGAAAAGATTGTCTCGCTCAAGGGCGGTATCCCGATGGTTATCCTGTTCGTCATAGTCATCGGCGGAATCCTTACAGGTTTCTTCACTGCGGTTGAAGCTTCAGCCATTGGTACGGTATTCTCATTCATTTACCTTTGCATCCGCGGAAAATTTTCAGGCAAGGTAATGATCGCTGCCCTTAAGGACACAGTCAAGCAGAGCGGTATGATCTTCCTGATCCTGATCGGCGCGTATGTATTTGGAAACTTCCTGACAGTCACACAGCTTCCGACCACGCTTGCAACATTTGTCCAGGGACTTGAGATCAACAGATACATCATCGTTCTGGTCATCATAATCATCTATGCCATCATGGGATGCTTCATGGATTCGCTGGCAATGGTCATGCTGACAGTTCCGATCTTCTATCCGATCATGATCGCTCTCGGATTCGACGGAATCTGGTACGGAACTCTTATGGTAATGGTTTCACAGCTGGGACTTATCACTCCGCCTGTTGGAATGAGCGCATATATCATTCAGGGTGTAGCAAAAGATGTTCCTCTCTCAAAGATATTCAAGGGACTTGCGCCGATGGTAGTGGCAATGCTGGTTTCAATAGTTCTCATACTGTTTGTCCCGCAGCTGGCACTCTGGCTCCCCGGATTGATATCTTAAGGATTTAAACATGTTAATAACTCCGGCGTTCCGGAGAAAGCAATTATAACAATATTAAAAAGGAGACAAAAATGAAAAAAATAATTGCGATTCTGTTATCAGCGATAATGTGTGTAGGCCTTCTTGCAGGCTGCGGCGGCTCATCATCAGGCGGCGCAACCCAGGCAGCCGGCGGCGAGACTCAGGCAGCCGGCGGTTCAGGCGAGACATACAACTTTGTAGTAGTAAACCATGACTCAGCAAACTGCATGGGTGAGAAGTGGCTCGAGACCCTCTTCGGATATATTGCAGAAGAGTCAAACGGAAGGATCACATTCACATTCCAGCCGGGCGGATCACTGTTCGGAGCAACCGAGACAATCGATGCTGTAAAGGACGGCTCAGCAGACATCTGCTGGATGACAACAGGAACATATGGCGGACGTTTCCCTCTTTCAGAGTTCATCAACCTTGTAGGAAACGGCATTAACTCAGCTCAGATGGGAAGCGCTGTACTTAACACAATGTACAAAGAGATCCCTGAAGTAGCAAAAGAGTATGAAGGATGGCATGTTCTCGCTCTTCACGGAACATCACTTTCACCTATCAGCACAGCTTCCAAGAAGATAGAGACAGTTTCAGACCTTACAGGACTCCGTCTCCGTGTTGCAGGTTCCATCCCTACACTTTATGTAAATGCTATCGGCGCAACAGCAGTTGCTCTTCCGACATCAGAAGTTTATGACAACCTTTCCAAGAACGCACTTGACGGTATGTGCAATGACTGGCATAACATCGACTGCTTCAAGCTTTATGAGCCGATCAAGTACTGCATGGACGTATCCCTCAACATGACCGCATCAGGCGTATTCATGAACCAGGCTAAATACGATGCTCTTCCTGATGACCTTAAGGCACTGTTTGACAAGTACTTCAACAACTGCTATGCAGCAGACATGGCCGGCTACTGGTGGGATTCATGCCGCTACTGGGTAGGCGATGAGATGAAAGAGAATGGCGTTGAGATCTATGAGCCTTCACCTGAAGTTGAGGCACATCTGTTCTCAGATGAAGTTCTTAAAGAGACTCATGACGGATACATTGAGTTCCTTAACTCAAAGGGTTATGACGGACAGGCAATGTATGACAAGTTCATGGAGATCGTTGACCGCTTCTCAGCAGACTACGAGCACGTATGGGACAGCGAGTTCAATTATGAAGACTGGACAGCAACAGCTGACGGATACCAGGCTAAGTATTGATAAATAACAGTTCCGGGGATGCCTCATCAGGCGTCCCCGGGCACGGACGATAAATGCAAAGAGATAGAAACAAACAAAAAAGGAGGGTCATGCTGTGAAAAAGGCACTTAGAGGTATTACGGTCGTAACGGATAAGATCTGCTACTATGTAAGCTACTTCAGCATGGCAGTTGCGATTTTAATGGCTATTATCCTTACCGTGGATGTTATCCTGCGTAAGGTTACAGGTGGAGTGGTTTCTGTAAAAGGTGCTTATGAGATAACTCAGATGGCACTTTGCACATTCGTATTCTCCACCTGGGCATATACACAGTCAGTTCATGGACACATCGCTGTTACGATGTTCATCAGCAAAATGCCCCAGAAGCTGAGATTCTTCTTCTTCAGTCTGACATCGCTGCTTTCGGTTGCCACAATGGCATTCGGAACATATGCGGCATTTGTACAGATCGGCGCCGTTAAGGCTACCGGTGAGAGCACGGCCAACCTGCTGATCCCTTACTGGCCATTCTATATTTTCGAATTCGTTGCGCTGGCGCTGCTGACGATTGTTCTTTTCAGAGATGCGATCAAGGCGATCATAGCCATTTTCGATAAGGAAATGGCAGATGAGATCCAGCAGTTCTGGGAGTGATCCGATACCCGGAGGTGTGATGGATGATCATTACTATAGCAGGCAGATACGGATGCGGCGCAAGGGATATCGCCAGAAAAGTCGCAGCTGATCTGAATTATACAGTATATGATGATGAGATCGTCACTGCCGCGTATGAAACTGGCGGAGCATTGCTTGACGAAGAAGAACTCAGATACTATGATGAAGGCATAGGAAGCTTGATTTCAGACGACATTGCCGGACAGTCGGAAACTGAAGAAGAAACTGAAAATATGGCATTAGATGTGCTTCCACTCGATCTTCGCCTTAATGCAGCTATCCAGGGAGCTCTGAACCGTCTGGCTGATAATGATGATTGCGTGTTCGTGGGACGATGCGCCAATTATTATCTGCGGCACAGGAATAATGCAGTCATGCTGTTTGTTACTGATTCTGAAGATAATAAGATAAAGCGCATTATGAAGCGCCGTTCGTGCAATGCGGATACAGCCAGGAAAATATCAGAGATGGCAGATAAACGCCGGGAGGAGGTATATTCCTTCTTTACCGGAGGAAAGTGGGATGACGCGGATAATTATGGTTTATGCGTCAATACCGGTGTGCTTGGAGAAGATGGAACAGCACGTCTGATAGCTGAACTGGTAAAACTGAAAGCAAAACAATTGTAACAAATACCCCCTTTGGGCCGGCACTGTTTTTGGTGTCGGCCCGTTTTTTATAGGAGACTGTAAATGAAACCTGATCATAAACGGCTGGTGAGTATCAGCCTGATGGGACCGGAAAGCGGAGCATTATGCGAAGTGGACTGTACCTGCGGGAAGATAACCAGGATCAATCCATATAGATATGATACGGAATACACTGATGCAAAATGCCATCCCTGGCATATCGAGGCAAGGGGAAAACGGTTTGATCCGCCTCAGATGGTCGGACTGACTCACATGGGGCTTGCGTATAAGACTAGAGTGTATTCACCCAACAGGATCCTGTATCCGATGAAAAGGGTGGATTGGGATCCTTATGGAGAACGCCATCCGGAGACCAGAGGAATAAGCGGATATGAGCGCATTTCCTGGAAGGAAGCGGCAAAGATCTGCGCTGATGAGATAAAGCGCATACAGCAGAAATATGCTCCGGAAGCGGTATTGGTTGAATCCGACATGCACGGTGAGGGAAAGAACGTCGCGCCGTCGCACGGATGCCCCAATCGGATGTTCTCGCTCCTTGGAGGGTATACCCAGCAGATGCGAAACATGGATTCGTGGGAAGGCTGGTACTGGGGTGCAAAGCATGTGTGGGGATGCGAGCCTGTAGGAGAGCAGAACCCGCAGGGTAACCTGGTTCCTGATATTGCCGAAAACTGTGACGGACTGCTATTCTGGGGATGCGATCCCGAAGTGACTCCGCACGGGTTCGGGATCACGCTCCCGACGCTGCTGTGCTACTGGTTTACCGAGCTGGGGATCAAGAGCATTTACATTTGCCCTGACCTAAACTATGGGGCTGCGATACATGCGGATAAATGGATCCCGGTCCTCCCGGGCACAGATGCGGCTCTACAGCTGGCGATCGCTTATCAGTGGATCACCAACGATCAGTATGATAAAGAATACATCGCAACCCATGCCTACGGATTTGACAGGTTCGCCGACTACGTGCTCGGAAAGGAAGACGGTATCCCGAAAACTCCCAAGTGGGCGAGTGAGATATGCGGTGTAAGCGTATGGACGATCAAGGCACTTGCTGATTACTGGGCTGAAAATATCGTATCTATCTGCCACGGCAACGGCGGCGGACTGATC
>SVDE01000165.1 GCA_015057955.1 Lachnospiraceae bacterium
CGGAACAAGCGACGGCGCTGCTGAGAAGCATGTTCCGTGCGTAACGCTGGACGGGAATAAAGTGATCGTAAATGTAGGGTCGGTTGACCATCCGATGCTTGAGGAACATTTTATCGAATGGGTCGCTTTGGAGACAGCCAAGGGAGGCCAGAGAAAGCCTCTGAAGCCCGGCGACGCTCCCAGGGTTTCATTTGCCCTGACGGAAGACGATGAATTTGTTGCTGCTTACGCCTACTGCAATCTTCACGGGCTCTGGAAAGCCTGATCAATAATATCTTTAGAATGGAGGACTTTGACAATGGCAAAATATGTATGCGGACCCTGCGGTTATGAGTATGATCCCGAGGTAGGCGATCCGGACAACGGCATAGCTCCCGGAACAGCTTTTGAAGATCTCCCTGAAGACTGGGTATGCCCTGTCTGCGGAGTCGGAAAAGATCTTTTTGAAAAAGAATGATGTAACAATGGGTTACCGGAGCCGTTTGCCTGAACATGGCAGACGGCTCTTTTACGAGAGGCATTTTGGATAATGAAGCTGTTTGATGAGATCCCGGCTCTGGATGACGGGTATCTGAAGATAGGAAAAATAGAAGAAAAAGATGCGGCAGTACTGGAGGAAATGTCAGCAAATGACAATGTCAGGAAGTTCCTTCCCACATTTCTTTTTGAATACAGGTTCGCGGATAAGCATGAAGCTGTAAAAGAAATGTACGGGAGTATATTCCAAAGGAAAGAATCCCTCATACTGGGTATCTTCCTTAACGGCGAAGAAGGAAGAATGGCCGGAGTATGCGAGATATATAACTATGATCCGCATTGGAACAAGGCGTCGATAGGCTGCCGTCTTAACGAGGAATTCTGGAACCGTAAGATAGCCTCCCATGTCATAATGCTGCTTAAGGATTATCTGTTTGAAAAAACAGATGTAAAAAGGATCACTGTCCATGTGATGACGGACAACATCTATTCATGCAGGGCTGTGGAAAAGTGCGGGTTCCGACTGCGAAAGAGCAATGCAGAGGAAGACTGGGGATTTGAAAAACCTGTCAGGGTCAACAAATATGTGCTTGAAAAACTCGGGAACATAAAATACTGCAGGATAGGAAACGGCCCCAAACCCATGGTCATGCTTCCCGGGCTCGCTCTCAAGAGCACGCTCGGGTCCGCTGACATCATTGAAGAGAATTATGCCATGTTCGCGGATTATTCAATATATCTGTTTGACGACAGGGACAATATCGGCGACGGGTATACGATAAGGGAGCGCGCGGGAGATATTGCTGCGGAGATGAAAACGCTCCATCTGAAACATGCATACGTATTCGGGGCCTCCATGGGAGGCATGGTAGGACAGTATCTTGCAATTGACCATCCGGATCTTGTTGATCGGCTCGTGATCAGTGCAACAAGTCCCTGCATGAACGAGCTTTCAAGGAAAGTCGTAACAGAGTGGAGAGATCTTGCAATAGAAGGAAATGTCGCGGAACTCGTCAGCAGGTCTATTCGCCGGATCTACTCGGAAAACACAATAAGACAATGGGGAACGGCTCTGGAGCAGGGCATCGGATATGTATCTCCTGAGGAACTGTCAAAGTTCATAAAACTGTCTGATGCGATCCTGAGATTTGACTGCAGGGACGAGCTGGACCGTATAAGGTGCAGGACCCTTGTCATGGGTTCGGAAGGAGACCGTGTGCTGGGAGTCATGGGCGCAAGGGAAATAGCCGCAAGGACAGGCGGCAGACTGTATGTTTACGGGCCTGAATACGGTCATGGATTCTACGACGAGGCCCCTGATCACCGGCAGCGCATACTGGATTTTTTTGACCGCGCTGAATAAATGCTCAGGTAAGTTCACAACAGCATATTTATCTGTTAATATAAAAGTGCCGACATGCCAATCTCTGTAGCGTAGTACGAAGGAGAACTGTCATGAAAAAGCCAAGGATCAAAAGAGGAGAGAATTTAGCGGAATACTTCGAGGAAGGCCTTAAGGAAAATGTCCTGATAGGCATGATCCGCCACAAGGAACTTGGAACCATAGTCCTGTGGGTCAGAAATGTCGCCGTTGTAATGGCGGTGATCATATTTATAATGTCCCTGATCCTCCATGAACATGGCCATCTGCTCAAAGGAATAGCCTATTTCCTCGGCGCCGGGGCTTATGTCTCAGAGATCCTGGTATCATCTGACTTTTTTACAAGAAAACTTCATCACAGGGAAATGTTCATGGCTTACTGCTTTGGACCTCTTTATGTACTGCTAGGACTCAGCTATCTGCTGGGTCTTTGATCCGGAAGGAGTATAAATATCATGGAAACAAAGGATCTTGATTACCTAAAGCTGCTTTCAAAGCAGTATCCTAACATCGCCGCAACTGCAACGGAGATAGTTAATCTTAAAGCAATTTTGAATCTGCCCAAAGGAACAGAGCATTTTATCACCGATGTGCACGGTGAGTATGAGCAGTTCAGGAATATCATGTGCAACTGCTCCGGCGCTGTACAAGATAAGATAGAGCAGGAGTTCGGAAACTCTGTAGGTCTGCCGGAGAAAAGAACGCTCGCCATGCTGATATACTATCCGGAGGTTAAACTGCCCCAGATGGAAAAAAAGATCAGGTCTGAAAACGGCATGATCGAGGACTGGTACAGAGTTACCATAACCAGGCTGACACGCATGTGCAAACGTACATCTTCTAAATATACCCGTTCAAAGGTGAGAAAATCCCTTCCCAAGGATTTCTCATATATCATAGATGAATTGCTGAACGGCCACCCCGAAGTGGAGAATCAGGCCGATTATTATAATGAGATCATAACCGCCGTAATAGAAACCGGCCGGGCCAGTGAACTGATCACAGACATGTGCCATCTGGTCAGAAGGTTTGCGATAGACCATCTCCATGTTGTGGGCGACATATTTGACAGAGGACCGTATCCTCATCTGGTCATGGATGACCTCATGGCTCATCATTCTGTTGATATTCAGTGGGGTAATCACGACATACTCTGGATGGGAGCTGCAGCAGGCAGCGATGTTTGTATCTGCAACACTCTCAGGATATCCGCAAGATATGCCAATCTTGACATACTTGAGGAAGCATACGGCATAAACCTGATCCCGCTTGTGCGCTTCGCATTTGAGACTTACCAGAATCCTACTGAGAAGATATTTACGGTAACCGCAAACGAAGATGGCTATGACAGGAAGTATGCGGACATTGATTCGAAAATGCAGAAAGCCATATCCATCATCCAGTTCAAACTTGAAGGGCAGATAGTCGACCGTCATCCAGAGTGGGAGATGGATGACAGAAAGCTCCTTGACAAGATTGATTTCGAAAAAGGAACTGTGCGCATAGGCAAGACAGAGTATCCGATGCTCGACATGGATTTCCCGACGATCGATCCTGCCAACCCGTATGCGCTCAGTGAGGCCGAGCAGGAAGTCATAGATCATCTGAGGGAATCATTTACCCACAGTGAGCGGCTTCAAAAGCACATCGGATTCATTTTCAGGAAAGGAAGCCTTTACAAAGTATATAACGGAAATCTACTTTATCACGGCTGCGTTCCCCTGAATGAGGACGGAAGCTTCCGTGAAGTCGAGATATACGGACAAAAATACAGAGGCAAGGCGCTCTATGAGGTCCTTGAGCAGCAGGCAAGGAACGGATATTACTCCAACGACCCTGTTGAAAAGGCCAAAGGTCTGGACATCTTCTGGTATATCTGGCAGGGCAAGAATTCTCCTGTTTACGGCAAAGACAAGATGGCAACCTTCGAGCGGTATTTCATAGAAGATAAAGGTCCGCACAGGGAACCCAAGAACCCTTATTATTCGCTTTATGAAAATGTAGAGGTGATCGACAGGATCCTGGAGGAATTCGGACTGTCTGCAGATGAAGCGCATGTCATAAACGGTCATGTGCCTGTCATAGTCAAGAAGGGGGAATCCCCGGTAAAATGCAAAGGAAAGCTCCTTGTCATAGACGGCGGTTTCTCAAAGGCATACCAGAAACAGACCGGAAATGCGGGTTATACGCTTATATATAATTCCTATGGACTTATACTTGCAGCGCATCCGCCTTTTGAATCAATGGATAAGGCAGTGGTGGACGAGACATGCGTTACTTCAACCATCGTAATGGAGCAGAACATGAGGCGGCGCCAGAGAGTTGCAGACACTGACATCGGAAAAGGGCTGCAGAAAGACATAGATGAGCTTGAACAGCTCCTGCACGCATACCGTAAAGGACTTATTGTTGAAAAATAAGATAAATATGAGCGGCGCCGTGCAGGCAAGGGCACGGCTCCGTTTTTTATGCTATAATGCCTTGTAAATCTGAATTATCGGAGGTCATATGTTTTCTTTTCTTAGCGAACCGATTCCCAACCAGGATAAAGCCCTTGAACGTATCGGCTGCAAAGATCTTGAGATAAAATGCAGCCTTGATACTCTTGACAGGCTTGTTCGCGGATTCATTACACATGTTCCATTTGAGAATCTGTCTGTAAGCCTGCTTGGAGAGATCCCTTCTCTGGCATCAAAAGATCTTTATGAGAAGATCGTAGATAAAAGAAGAGGCGGGTATTGCTTTGAACTGAACGGCTTCATGTGGCTTCTGCTCAGGGACCTGGGGTTTGAAGTTTATTCCGTATCAGCTTATGTGCTGGAGTACCTGCCTTGGATGGGCCCCTTAAGCCACAGGGCAAATGTAGTCACAATAGATGGAAAAAAATACCTTATTGATGTGGGATTCGGGGGCAGGAACGTTGCGGATCTCGCTGTTCCGATGGACGGTACTGTAAGGGGAGGCTTTTTTGTATCATATGATGAAAAAGCATGCGAATATACGCTGTGCCACGAAGTCGATCCTGCAGAGGAAATATCCGCAGGACATGGAGATTTCCTCCTTGAGAAGGAGACCGATGGCCGTAAGACATATTATGTGAAGATCATAATGTTCCGCGATGTAAAGGCATATCCGCAGGATTTCTATCTTCCCAACATAGCTGTATTCTACACAAGGGAAAACCC
>SVDE01000046.1 GCA_015057955.1 Lachnospiraceae bacterium
CGACCGGGTCCTCCGGGGTACAGACAGCTCCGAAAAGGGGGCACATGGAAGGTGAAATTTTTCCGCGGATCACGTCTCCGCACCTGCATATGCTCTTGCTGTCTGACTGTACGATCTCAATGCCGAACCGTGTCAGGGCATCATATTCCGCATACGCTTTTCCCGGTCTAAGACCACTCTTTGGTATCATGCCAAGCCCGCGCCACAGGTCATCCGCCGGTTCAAAGCTTTCTTCCATGATCCTGATGGCCGCAGGATTTCCTTCAGGCCTTACTGCTCTGACATACTCATTTTCAAGAGCAGCCCTGCCTTCATTTATCTGCTTTGCAAGCTTGTATACTGATATCAGTATGTCTGCCGGCTCAAACCCGCTGATCACAGAAGGTATGCCGTATTCTTCAGCAAGGAATCTGAATCCTTTTTCGCCTATTATGGTAGCTACATGTCCGGGGCAAATGAACCCTTTCACATTAAAGCCGTCTTCCTCTATCAATGCTCTGAGAGCAGGCTCAACCTTTTTCAGGATTGAAAATACGGAGTAGTTCTTTATCTTCTTCTCCGCAGCTGTTTTTACCGCTGCCGCTGTCCCGGGTGCGGTGGTCTCAAAACCTGCCCCGATGAAAACAACCTGCTTTTCAGGATTGTCCGCTGCCAGGGCAACTGAATCCATGGCTGAGTAGACCATTTCGACGCTTGCCCCCTGTGCTCTCCTGGATGCAAGATTATCTCCCTGCCTGCTTCCAGGGACCCTGATCATGTCACCATATGTGGCAATGACCACATCTTTTTCCATTGAAAGCTCCAGAATGGCGTCTATCGTCTCCTCGGGAGTCACGCATACCGGGCATCCCGGTCCTGAAAGCAGTTTTATCCCGGATGGAAGCATGGACTTAAGACCGCTCTTCGCGATCGCCATCGTGTGCGTCCCGCATACCTCCATGAAGTCCGCCTGTCTTATGTCCATTTTTGAAATGGCATCTATTATCTTCTGTATGTCCTGAGGGTTCATGCGCTCTTCTCCCCGCCGGACCTCTTTGCCATCTCTTCCTCGTACATTTCCTTAAGGACCTGTTCCACTTCCGCCGCTGCCGCCAGATCTTCCATTGCCTGTTCCGCAGATACTTTCTCAATGGCAAATCCCGCATGGACCATAACATAGTCGCCGACCTTGGGCTCCTTTATGAAATCCACACGGATCTTTCTGCTCACACCTTCTCTTTCGGCCACAGCCTCATTTTCATTGATCTCTTTTATCATAAGAGGAACTGCCAAACACATTTCCGATCTCTCCTTTTCTTACCGCTGCGATCGCGCACTGTCCAAAGCTTAAGCCCTCATCATTGCAGGAAACCCTTGAGTGCCTGAACACTTCAAATCCATCCTCTTCCAGCTTTCTGCTCAGTTTTTTCAGCAGATACATGTTCTGGAATGAACCTCCCGAGAGCACGACCCTGTTCAGCCCTATGTCATCCCTTATCAGTGCGCACATCTGCGCTGCGGCGCTGATCAGAGTATTCATGAATCTTGCAGCCATGTAAGATTTATCTTTATTATCAAGAACATCTTCGTAAATGCTCTTTATCATCATACCGGTTTCGATCACGTATTTTGATGTAGAAGGTTCCTCACCCACTTCATCCATGACAGGATCAGGATCGGCTTCCACTTTCACTTTATTTATCGCGTAAGGGTATATATCTTCGGTTTCGCCGGCTGCTGCCTCGAGCAGCACCGCCCCCTGACCTTCATAGTTCGCTTCCGTTTTTATACCACACAGGGCACTCACTCCGTCGAACAGCCTGCCCATCCCGCTGGAATACGGAGAATTGATGTCTGATTTCAGCATCTGCCTGACTCTGTCAGCCTTATCCCCGGTGAACATCCCGCTGCTGCTTATTCCGACGGCCTCAAGCATGGACATTGCGATGCGCCACGTCTCTTTTGCCGCTGCATCCCCGCCGGGAAGCCTTACAGGCTGTATGTGGCCTGCGCGTCTGAACGATGCGAAACCGCCGACAAGGAATTCTCCGCCCCAGATGGTGCCGTCAGTTCCAAGGCCTGTCCCGTCCCATATCACCCCTATGCATTTTCCGTCAAGATAATTATCCGCCATGCAGGATGCCATGTGAGCGTGATGGTGCTGAACCTTTATCAGCTGAAGGCCTTCCGCCTGTGCGCGCCGCACAGCGTAATCCGTAGACATGAAATCCGGATGCAGGTCACATGCCATGTATCTGATCTCCACATCAAACAGTTTTTCAAAATGGCCGATCTGCTGTTCATAGTTGTCAAATGTCTCTATGTTTTTAAGATCCCCCATGTGCTGGCTCAGGAATACATAGCCGTCGGCAGCAATGGAAAATGAAGCTTTCTGCTCAGCTCCGCAGGCAAGTATCCCATCTGCCTTTTCCAGTCTCAGCGGATACGGAACATATCCCCTGGACCGTCTGACAGGATATTCGCGCCCGCCGATGACCCATTGCAGGGAATCGTCGCATCTTGTCTCGATCTTTCTGTCATGGACAAGGAAATAATCCGCAATGCCCTTCAGTTCTGTTAATGCGCGGTCATTTTCATATATTATTGGAAGGTCTGACAGATTGGCGCTTGTCATGATCAGGCTGTCTATCGCGCCTTCGAGCAGCAGATAATGGACCGGAGTGTACGGAAGCATTATGCCTATGTAACCGTTTTCACTTAGATACGAGAAGCCATCTCTGTCATGTTTTTCAAGAAGCACTATCGGCCGCCTGTAGCTTTCAAGTGCCCGTGCCTCATCCTCACTTATCTTTGCATATCTTCTCGCGGTCTCCACGTCACGGCACATTATGGCAAACGGTTTTTCATCCCGCTGTTTGCGTATTCTAAGCCGCTTTGCGATCTCAGCGCTGTCAGCCCTGGCTGCCAGATGAAATCCGCCAAGTCCCTTTACTGCTACAATGTTTCCATCCATGAGCGCGTCTATTGCATGTTCTATCGGGCCGCCGCCGGTCCTTTCGACCACTTTCGCGCCTTCATCGGTGACCTCGACCTTTTCTACCTTTGGTTTTATCTGCGCCGGATTTCCGTCTCCGTCCAGAAATATCAGTTCAGGACCGCATTTCGGGCAGCAGTCAGGCTGAGCATGATAGCGTCTGTTCTCAATGTTCCCGTACTCTGCAGCGCATTCCGGGCACATTTCAAATTCCGCCATTGTGGTATTCTTTCTGTCATAAGGGATATTTCTGATTATGGTAAATCTGGGACCGCAGTTGGTGCAGTTGATAAAAGGATAACGGTATCTCCGGTCTTTCCTGTCCAAAAGTTCCCTCAAACAGTCAGGGCAGACTGCAACATCCGGAGAGATAAGCGTCCTGCGCTTACCCTTTGATTCACTGTCTATGATCTTAAATCCGT
The DNA here is from genome assembly GCA_015057955.1 of Lachnospiraceae bacterium. Lineage (GTDB taxonomy): Bacteria > Bacillota > Clostridia > Lachnospirales > Lachnospiraceae > RGIG5612. Next base: position 3,397 of record SVDE01000046.1, read on the forward strand.
GATACATCTTGAGATCATTCGGGAAAATGGTCTCGATATCATCGACCTCGGCAAGAAGAGGTGCTTTGTCTTTTATGTCCGCGATAAAATCTTCTATCGCGTCCATGTTGCCTTCCACCTCTATCTCAGCCCCCGAATTAGTATTCCTGATCCAGCCTGCAAGCCCTGCATCAAGCACGAGCTTATGTATGAATGGCCTGAATCCGACCCCCTGGACTATTCCTTTTACTTTAATGTTTGCTCTGACGTAATCCATGATACTGACGATAATTGTTTAAATTTGAAAACAATCTACATGTGACTATACATTCAATTTTCGCATTTATCAATAGTTTTCCGCCCAACATCCGTGAATGGAGCACTTTTTCCACATCGCGATTGATTTTAAAAAAAGATGTGTCTATAATACCTCTATATATTTTAGGAAAATATTTATTTGAAAGAAGGTTTACCATGGAAAAGCAGAATATCGACTGGGGCAATCTCGGTTTTGCCTATGTTCCAACTACATACCGTTATGTAAGCAACTACAAGGACGGGAAATGGGATGATGGTGCTCTCATAACCGATCCCAATGTAACTATCAACGAATGCGCAGGCGTTCTTCAGTACTGCCAGCAGGTATTTGAGGGACTCAAGGCTTACACAACAAAGGACGGCGACATAGTTACCTTCCGCCCTTACATGAATGCAGAGCGTATGATCGACGGCGCTGCACGTCTTGAGATGCCTTCTTTCCCTAAAGAGAGATTCCTCGATGCCGTTGATCAGGTTGTAAGAGCAAATGCTGACTTCGTTCCTCCTTACGGAAGCGGAGCTACCCTGTATCTTCGTCCTTACATATTTGCATCAGGACCGGTAATCGGAGTAAAGCCTTCCAAGGAGTATCAGTTCCGTCTGTTCGTTACACCTGTCGGACCTTATTTCAAAGGCGGCGCTAAGCCCATCACCATCTGCGTCAGCGAATTTGACCGTTCAGCTCCCGCAGGCACCGGTCATATCAAGGCAGGACTCAACTATGCAATGAGCCTTCATGCGCATGAGTATGCTCTTACCCACGGCTTTGATGAGAACATGTTCCTCGATCCCGCAACACATACTTTTGTTGAGGAGACCGGCGGAGCTAACTTCCTGTTCATCACAAAGGACGGAAAAGTCGTGACTCCCAAGTCAGACTCTATTCTGCCTTCAATTACCAGGCGTTCACTTGTTGAGGTTGCTGAAAAATATCTCGGTCTCACTGTTGAGCATCGCCCTGTCCGTTTTGACGAACTTGAAGATTTCGCCGAGTGCGGACTCTGCGGTACAGCTGCTGTCATCTCACCTGTCGGCAGAGTTGTCGCTAAAGACAAAGTCATCACATTCCCTGCCGGAATGGAAGAGATGGGACCTATCACAAAGAAGCTGTATGATACACTTACAGGCATCCAGCAGGGTCTCATCGAAGCACCCGAAGGATGGATCAGAAAGATCGACTGCTGATATTCCATTAACATCTGATATAACAAAACCGGGAACAAGACAGTTCCCGGTTTTTTATTTATGTCAATTGATCGGCTTCCGCCGGTTTGGACGGATACTTTTTCCTTATCCTGAACAGATAGAACATTAAAAGCAGCATCGATGAACAGAACCATCCGACAGGATATCCGTAATACACGAATGTAATGTCATGAGCGATGAAATTCAAAGTAACAAACAGCCATATCTGTCTTGCCGCGACCATTCCTATTATCGTCAGCACCATGGCAGTGAGTGAATACCGGTAGCCTCTCAGCACGCCTCCCATGAGACCGTTCAGCCCCATGAATATATACAGCGGCATTATGGTCTTCAGCATTCCTGTTCCATATGTTATTACATCAGGGTCCGGACTGAAAAGCCTTATGAGACTAGGGGCGAAGATATATGTCGGAATGCTGAGGATTATCACAAATGCAATACTTGCGAGCATGGATATGCCTACGGATCTGTTTGCCCTGTCATTTCTTCCGCCGCCCACATTCTGCGCAATGAATGTAGTCATGGCAAGTCCCAGCGTCATGCACGGCATTCCGGTAAACTGGTCTATCCTCATGGCACTGCCGACACCGGCTATTGCGTACGCGCTGAAAGAATTGATATATCTCTGGACAAAAATGTTTGAGATCGCCGTTATGCTCGTCTGAAGTCCGGCAGGTATGCCAAGTGCCGCTATCTCGCCAAGCAGTTTCCAATCTATCATCAGATGACTGAACCTGAAACGGAATTCATCATCGAGCTTCATTATGGATCTGAACGCAAGGACCATCGATACTCCCTGCGCGATTATCGTGGCAACTGCAACGCCTGCCACTCCCATCTTAAATGCTCCCACAAACAGCAGGTCCAGAATGATGTTCAGCACACTCGAGATCACCAGGAATATGAAAGGTGACCTGGAATCACCGACTGCGCGGAGCACACCGGCCGCAAGGTTGTAAATGGATGTAAAAAGGATTCCTATAAGATATATCCTGAGATACACCACTGCCTCATCATAGACATCCGGAGGGCATGCTGTTATACCAAGAAGCTGCGGTGTAAATATGACTCCGAGCAGTGCCAGGGCAAATCCCAGCATGGTGCCGAAAGCTATCGCGGTATGCACGGCATCATGAAGCTCCTCATACCTCTTACCGCCGAACAGCCTGGCAAACAAAGCGGATGCTCCTGCGCTCATTCCGTTGAAGAATCCGGATATGATCATGGAGATGGTTCCGCTGGCGGTAACAGCCGCAAGTGCTCCCGCGCTTTCAAAATTGCCTATGACAATAGAGTCGACACTGTTATACAGCGTCTGAAAGACCTGGCCCAAAAGGAGCGGCAGCGCAAACAGTATGAGCTGCGTGAATATGTTCCCCTGAGTCAGGTCCCTGGTTTTTCCTCCGATCAAAGAGACTTTTTCTTTACTCATTCTTCACCGTCTTTGCGTCGGTCTTTGACTGAAACTTTTCATTCCTGATTATGAAGCGTTCATGGGTTCCGCCTCCTATACGGCCAGCCTCGTCAAATGCCTCAACATTAAATGTAAGCCTGCGGCCATCCACTTCAGTAAGTTCAGCAACAGCTGTTATCTTCATTCCTACCGGGGTGGCTGAATCATGAGTAATGTTTACTTTAGTACCGACTGTGCCCTCTCCTTCATCCAGGAAAGGAGCCACGCCGTCGCACGCTGCCTTTTCCATGAGTGCTATCATCATTGGTGTTGCGAACACCTTTAATATCCCGCTTCCCACGGCAGCTGCTGTATTGTTAAGGTCGGCCATGGTGACCGCAGTGCCTTTTATGCCGGGTTTAAGTTCTGTCATTTAATCTCTCCTGTACTTTGCTCATCATCATATCCCTGATATGTTCCCCAAGGTCCACCGTTGTCATGGTTTCAAATGTTTCGGGCTCCATTACATCGAGCACATCAACGTATACATCAGTTGCGCGCCATGGGAAGTTCTTTGCAATATTTGCGCTGCCCATCATAGTTGTTACAACTATCGGACATTTTGCCATCTGTGCTATCTTAAGAGATCCGTGGCGGAACGGAAGCATGGCATCTTCTCCCCTGTTTCTCGTTCCTTCAGGATATAGTCCTACAGACGTGTCTCCTTTTTTAATGTAGTCAGCTGCCTTAAGAATTGTCTTAAGCGCATTTCTGGGATTTTCACGATCGATGCCTATGAAACGAAGCCTCCAGATGATCGCTCCGAATACCGGTCTTGTGAAATTCTTTGGCTTTGTGATGAAGATCAGTTTGCTCTTCTTGAATACAAGCCATGACAGTATCGGATCAAAATTTGACCTGTGGTTCTGGACAAGCAGGAATTTCCTGTCCTCGGGCACCTTTTCCAATCCCGTCACATGCAGATGGATCCTCCCGAAGAAGACCGCTATCGCGGTGGTCGTCTCGAGCAGAAATCTGTAGAACCTGCTCTCATCCGTATACTCTTTTTTCTTATTTATGAACAGACTGCATATGATAGTAAAAATAAACATGGCTGCGCCTCTTCAATAAATACTATTTCAGTTTTTAACCGCGTGATACTTTCTTACGCCGAGTATGGTCTCGCCGTCCACCTGGACTGCCCTCGGCTCATCATATTCAACTGTTATCTCATGGCCTTTAAGGACCTCGCAGCATTTTGCAGTCACGTGGGTACCCTTAAAGATCTTCGGGAATGTGATCGCAGTCATAAGGCGGTTGCTTCCGGAGAACACCAGTATCGATATCTTGCGTTCCGGATCCAGTCTGTCCTGATCGGGAGTGACCTTCATGCCTCCGCCGAAATACCTGCCGTTCATCGAAGGCGCGAGCCAGACTTTTTTGTACTCCTTTGTAACCCCGTCAACAGTGATCTTAGCATTGCAGGGTTTATATTTTCCGAGGAGTCCGCTGATGGCTATCTTTGTATAGTCGATCTTTGCATTCGGATCCTTCGCCTTGATCTCATCAGCTACTTCACATACCCATCCGTCAATACCAAAGGCCACATTGTCGATGAAATACATCTTTTTGCCTTCGACCTCGACATACGGCAGGTCCTTTATGTATTTATTTACGGGAACCGGCGCGCATTTTCCTTCGATACCGAGATCTTTCAGGAAATCATTTCCGGTTCCTACAGGGAAGAGGCATATCTCGTTTTCAGGAATGATACCGGCACAGTCATTGGCAAATCTGTTCAGTGTTCCGTCTCCGCCGCAGAGGATGATCTTATCGCTCTCATCCAGCTTGTCAAAAAATGCCTTGTAATCTGCGATCTTTGTCAGATCCACAAACTCATTCTCTGCTCCGCCGAGATAACTGACAACTTCCTTTGCTGCCTCAGCTCCGTGCCCATTGCTTGCGAACGGATTGTACAGTACATAATACTTCTCCATAATGCTCCCCCTATTGCTTTATCAGGTTTTCTATATCACAGCTTATGACATGCTCTTCAAATGAGCAGCTGCCCATGTCGGCAGCGCAGACCGAACAGCAGTATCCATCAAAGCTGAAATACTCTTTAAATGAATATGATCTTTCGTCAACGCTCTGTGAAACAGATATCCCCGTTTCAGAAACATTTATTGAAAAATCAGTGAGTGCAAGCGCAAGGCCCTTGCCTGTGACTTTAAGAAAGCTCTCTTTCAAAGTCCACATGCGGAAAAAATTGTCAGGGGCAAGCGCGGTAAATATCTGCTCTTCCGGCGTATAATACCTGTCGGCGATCCTGGAGACAGACGGCCTTTTAAATTCCACGTCACAGCCCACTTCGCAGGGGGCAACTGCACAGATGACCATGTCTTTGGAATGGGACAGGTTAAAGAACAGATCAGCCCTTCCCTCGATATAAGGCTTGCCGTTTTCACCGCATACGATCTTCGCCTGTTCCTCCCCGGCCAGTGACAATGCAGCCTTAAGAAGAAGCCCCGCTCCGGCCGACAGCCTCTGCCCGGCTTCATTTCTTAGCCTATCAGTCCTCTCCCTTCTGTCATCATCAAGCAGGGAAAGTGCTTTCTCATAGATCTGCCTGTCGCTCAGCGTTCTGACGTCAGCCGCGTACAGCCGTATTTTCAGGTCCAACATATCATCTATATTTTATCAGAATACAATACTTCTTTAAATATTATTTTTGCCTGCCCTGGCCATCAGGACTTTGCCGTTTTCCTTAAGCCATTTATTCCATTTTCTGTATTCCGGGAATACCCTGAGGACTTCGCTGTAAAACCTTTTTGAATGGTTCATCTCTTTTCTGTGGCACAGCTCATGGACTATGACACTGTCCAGGGCTTCCTGCGGCGCCAGCATGAGCAGACAGTTAAAATTCAGGTCCCCTTTCGCAGAGCAGCTTCCCCATCTTGTCTTCTGGCATCTTATGGATATCCTGCCGTATGTGACACCTATCTTTTCCGCGTAATATGCAGCCCTCGGCGGTATTTCTTTTTTTGCCGACTTCATCAGCGCGCTCAGCTCCTCCTTTGACAGAGGTTCAATGCCTTCCATTTCCTGCTCAAGTTTTTCTTTTTTCAGGGCCTGCTTTTCTATCCAGCTGTAATTGTTCCGGATAAAACGTTCTATCTCCCTATTGGAAGCAAAATAAGGAGCCCGTATCACGAGCTCCCCGTCTTTTATCTGCATGCCGAGAGTTCTTCGGTTGCTCCTTATCACTTTTGCTGATGCTATGAGTTCTTCCGCTGTCATGGCTTACCCCAGTATCTTCATTATGGCGTCCGCGACCTTGTCAGCGACCATCATCCTTGCCTCATGCCTGTCCGCGGCACTTTCCGTCTGCATTTTGAAAGCAATGCAGCTGTCTTTGATGCATATGGCATAAAATACTTCGCCGAGGGTGCTTCCGGGGTTTGCGGGATCGGGATCGGCAAATGTGCCTGTGACTCCTATCCCGATATCGGCATCAAAAGCCTTCCCGGCAGCTATCGCCATTGCCTTTGCAGTCTCCTCAGAATAGACCCCGTATTCTTCGATGACGCTTCCCGGAACGCCGCACATGCGCTTGGCTTCATTGCTGTAAGTTATATATGCCCCTTTAAATATCGCTGAGGCACCTTCAGCATCAGTTATCAGCGCAGCAATGACTCCTCCTGTGCAGCTTTCCATAGTTGTAACAGAGACGCCCTTTTTAATGAGCGTCTCTGTGAGTATTTTATACTTTTCCCTGCAATTATTTTCCATTTGTCAGCCAAGTATCATTCTGTCGTTTGCGAATTCCTCGCCTCCTGCGGCAACCTGGAATTTCTCAAGCAGATCTTCAACTGTGAGGTTTTTCTTTTCTTCGCCTTTGATGTCGAGGATTATCTTTCCGTCCTTCATCATGATCAGTCTGTTGCCGTGAACGATCGCGTCCTTCATGTTATGAGTGACCATCATTGCGGTAAGATGCTGCTCGGCTATGATCCTCTCTGTTGCATCAAGCACTTTTTGGGCTGTCTTGGGGTCAAGGGCAGCAGTATGCTCATCGAGCAGAAGGAGTTTCGGTCTCTTGACTGTTGCCATGAGAAGTGTAAGCGCCTGCCTCTGTCCTCCCGACAGTGTACCGACTTTTGCAGTCATTCTGTCCTCAAGTCCGAGTTCTAGTGTTTTGAGGAGTTCATAGTATTCTTCTTTTTCTTTTTTCTTTATACCCGTCCTGTATACTACCCTGGACTGTCCTCTTCTGTTCGCCAGAGCGAGGTTTTCCTGTATCTCCATTGTAGCAGCAGTGCCGGTCATGGGATCCTGGAACACTCTTCCGAGCATGATGGCTCTCTTGTGCTCCGGGTAAGCCGTAACGTCCTGCCCGTCTATGATGATCTGGCCCTCGTCAACCGGCCAGACGCCTGCTATGGCATTGAGCATTGTGCTCTTTCCGGCTCCGTTTCCGCCTATGATCGTAACAAAATCACCATCTTCCAGATGAAGGTCGACTCCGCATAATGCTTTCTTTTCATTTACTGTTCCCAGATTAAACGTTTTATGGATATTGATGAGATCTAACATTATCTGCCGCCTCCTTTCATGGCATTCTTTCCTGCCTTCTTGAATGAAGACTTCTGCACACTCCTGATGTAAGGAACTGCAAGGAAGACTGCAACTACTGCTGCCTGCAGCAGCTTAAGGAAGTTGGAATCCAGCTTGAGCCAGAGAACTATGATGATAAAGATATAGTAAAGTATGCCGCCTATAACAACAAACGCAAGCTTAAGCCAGAAGCTGAGGTGCTTCTTAAATATAGCTTCACCAAGCACTTCTCCGATGATAACGGCAGCAAGGCCGATGACTATGGCGCCTCGTCCCATGTTAATGTCAGAATAACCCTGATACTGGGCCATGAGTCCGCCCGAGAATGCTACGATCGCATTTGAAAGGGCAAGACCGATTATCTTCATCATCTTGATGTTTATGCCCTGGGCCTTGGCCATGGCATTGTTTGCACCGGTGGCACGGAATGCGCATCCGAGCTCCGTTCCAAAGAAACGGTACAGCAAGAAGATGATAACGATGGTTAAGATACCCACAACAAGCAGTGCCATGCCAATGTTTCTTGAAGAAATAAGAAGATGATATTTATCAACACTTATGGCCTGGTTCGCTTTCATTCCCATTATCGCCAGGTTGATCGAATACATGGCAAACTGCGTCAGTATTCCGGCGAGGATTGCCGGAATTCCGAGCATCGTATGCAAAAGGCCCGTGACCGTACCTGCTATCATGCCGGCTGCGAAAGCCACTATTACGGCCAGCCATGCCGGACACCCGGCTATAATGAGCATGACCGTGGTTGCTGCGCCTGTTGTAAATGTTCCGTCAACCGAAAGATCCGCAATGTCAAGAATACGGAATGTGATATAAACACCGATAGCCATGATGCCCCAGATAAGACCCTGGGCAATTCCCGCCGGCAGACTGGTCAGCAGGTTGAACGGATTAAGAGATGCAAAGTAACTGCCTATCCCCATTTTTCTCTCCTGTTGCATGCCGCCGAATGGCGGCTAGATATATTTTCCTTTTTTATAAAGTAAAAACAAGGTGCCATGAAACACGGCACCTCGTCGTTTCACTGTTTTATTATATTAAAGTAATTACTCTCCGATTGCAACATAATCATCGGGAATTGTTACACCGAGAGCCTCTGCATTTGCTGCATTGTACTCTTTTGTAACGTTAGGAGCAAACTCGATCTCCATCTCGCCTGCCTTCTTGTTGTTGGCGAGGATCTCGTAAGCCATTTCACCGGTTGCATATCCAAGGTCATAGTAGCTGATGGAAAGTGTAGCAACGCCACAGCCTGAAGCAAGTCCCTCTTCTCCGCATACAGCAGGAACCTTTGCAGGGATGAGTACGTTTGCGATAGCCTCTGTACATGAAGCAGCGGTGTTGTCAGTAGGGATATAGATGACATCACACTCATCGGCTGCGGTCTTGGTAACAGATGCAACATCATTTGAGTCTGCAAATGTAAATACCTTTACTTCATAACCGTTACCTTCGATGAACGGGGTGATGGTATCAGCCTGATATACTGAGTTGGGCTCTGCTGAGCAGTAAAGGATTCCTACAGTCTTTGCATCCGGGAAGAGTTCCTTGATGATGTCTGCCTGGGCATCAAGCGGAGCAAGGTCGGAAGTTCCTGAAACATTTGTTCCTGTAACGCCTGTCCACTCTGCGGGATCAACGCCGAGAGCTGTTGCGTAATCTGTTACTGATGTTCCAAGGATCGGAATGTCTGCTGTAGCAGCGGTTGCTGCCTGAAGTGCAGGTGTTGCGTTGCACATGATCAGGTTAACCTTGCTTGATACGAATGTTGAAGCGATTGTAGCGCATGTTGCTGAATCGCCTGCTGCGTTCTGCTCATCGAATTTAACCTTGTCGCCGAGTTTCTCTGTAAGGGCATCCTTGAATCCCTGAGTTGCGGCGTCAAGTGCGGGATGCTGTACAAGCTGGCAGATGCCTACTGTATAAGTATCGCTCTTTGCTGCGCCGCCGCATGCTGCGAGTGAAAGCACCATGAGTGATGCACAAATTACTGCAATGATCTTTTTCACAATATTTTCCTCCATTTGCTTACAACTTTAAAGTTGTGAATAGTATTTACAATTATACAAAATCAGTTTTTAATGTCAATGTTTTTTATAAGTAACGAACCTGTAAAAGATGCCGTCATGGCAGGCTTCTTCAGACATTTCTGCAATGTACCAGCCCTCTTTTTCATCGAGATCCGGAAAATAAGCATCGGCTTCGCAGACGGTTTCCACTTTGGTCACATATATGGTATCGCACAAGTCTGCCATCTGCTCATAGATGCTGGCTCCGCCTATTACAAAGATTTCTCTTTTGCTCCCGTCTTCAAGCAGGTCCTGCTCCCGGATCTTTGCGGCGCTCTTAACAGCTTCCTCAACATCATGCGCGATGACCACGCCCTCAGGAGCATATGACTCATCCCGGGTGATCACGATGTTCACACGGTTCTTCAGCGGTTTTTTGCCGGGAAAGCTTTCCAGCGTCTTCCTGCCCATGATGACTATCGCTCCCGCTGTCTTCGTGCGGAAAAACTTCATGTCCTCAGGTATGCTGACAAGAAGCTGATTGTCCTTTCCTATTCCCCAGTCCTTTGTTACTGCAACTATCGCTTTCATATCAGATAGCCACCGGGATGTCCTTGATCTGAGGACCGAACTGGTAATCATCAAGCCTTACATCGTCCTTGGTGAAATCATAGAAGTGCTTTACTTCCGGATTCAGCCAGAACTTAGGCGCAGGATACTGCTCGCGCTCGATAAGTTCCTTGATGATCGGAATATGCCTGTCATAGATGTGGGCGTCAGCGATCACATGAACGAACTCACCAACCTCCATGTCGCACTCTCTTGCGATCATGTGAAGGAGTACCGAATACTGGCATACGTTCCATGCATTTGCCGCAAGTATGTCCTGAGACCTCTGGTTGAGCATGCCGTTCAGGATCAGTTTGTCATGTCCGGGCTTTGTTGTGACGTTGAATGTCATTGAATAAGCACACGGATAAAGGTTCATCTCATGGAGATCCTGATGTACATAAAGGTTTGTAAGGATACGGCGGCTGAACGGATTGTTCTTAAGGTCCCATATCACTCTGTCGACCTGGTCGAACATTCCCTCCTTGTACTGATGCTTGACGCTCATCTGGTATCCGTATGCCTTGCCGATCGTTCCGTCCTCACCGGTCCACTCATCCCATACAGATGAACCAAGCTCTGAAACCTTGTTTGATTTTTTGGACCAGATCCACAGCATTTCATCTGTACAGCTCTTGATCGGGACTTTCCTCAAAGTCATTGCCGGGAATTCCTGTGAAAGGTCATATCTGTTGACCACGCAGAAATTTTTTATGGTGTATGCCGGAGTGCCGTCCGGCCAGTGCGGCCTTACCTTTTCGCCTTCTGTGCTCGTACCGTGATCCAGTATGTCCCTGCACATTTTTACGAAGATCTCATCTGCTCTGCTCATTTATCATTCCTCCAGATATTTTCTTCTTATCGTCTGTATCTCATCATCCGTGATGCCGAGAACGTCAGTGATGTAGTTCATTACAGAGCCGTTGATCTCAATTATCGATTCCATTGCTCTGTCCATGTTGCGGCGGCTGACACCGGCTATGTCCTGCATGCCGTCTATTACTTTCTGATCATCCGTCATGGATCTTGCGATCTTCCTTAAACGTTCGATCTCATCTGCAAAGAACTCATTTGTCATCTCAAAGTCATCCATGATATCGTCTTTGGATGCACCCAGGATCGTAAGGAGAAACAATGTCAGCGTCCCTGTCCTGTCCTTGCCGCCGTTGCAGTGGAAAAGCGCTGCCTCGTCTTCGGGCATGGAAGCAATGATGCGGATCGCCTCAGCCATTCCCTGTATGGCAGACGGCTGTCTGACAAACTCCATGTAAACATCGCTCATGTCGAATCCGCTTTCGAGGAGCCTCACCAGTGCCTCTTCCTCGCTTTGCGATCTGGCAAGCATGCTGTACGTTGCTCCCATCTTATCCGGATCCTCACTTAAGACCCCTATCCTGTGGTATGTCACTCCTTCAATCTCAGGATCCGGACGTTTTTTTGCTTCGTAGCTCGTCCTCAAGTCGATGATCGTGCTCAGGTTTATCTTTCTGAAATACTCAAGCCCGTCTTCCTGAATGAGTACCAGCCTGCTGCTCCTGATCAGGCGGTCTTTCTTTATCTTTCGTCCGTCCAGTCCGGTTATCCCGCCGAGATCCCTTATGTTGTGGACGCCTTCTATATGTATGACTCTGTCAAAGTCCATGTATTTTTCCTTTTCGCAGTTTAAAGGGATTATATCACATTCTCCCTGTAATGGCAGAGATTTACTGCCTTGTACAAGTAATATACAAAGGCGGCCGGTTAAAGGCCGCCTTTGAAGGATCATCGCTTATCCTGATATTACTTTCTGAAGCATTTTGCTCCCGGATAGATCGCGCCGCAGCCGAGCTCTTCCTCAATACGAAGAAGCTGGTTGTACTTAGCGACACGCTCGCTTCTTGAAGGAGCACCTGTCTTGATCTGGCATGTGTTAAGGGCAACTGCCAGGTCAGCAATGGTTGTGTCCTCAGTCTCGCCTGATCTGTGGGATGTTACTGCAGTATATCCTGCCTCCTGAGCCATCTTGATCGCCTCAAATGTCTCAGATACCGATCCGATCTGGTTAAGCTTGATAAGGATGGAGTTTGCGCATCCCATTTCGATGCCTTTTGCAAGACGTTTTGTATTGGTAACGAAGAGGTCATCGCCGACGAGCTGAACCCTTCCGCCGATCCTTTCTGTAAGGAGCTTCCAGCCTGTCCAGTCTTCCTCGTCAAGTCCGTCCTCAAGAGACGCGATCGGGTACTTGAGAGTGAGCAGCTCCCAGTAATCAACAAGCTCCTCTGATGTGAACTTGCGTCCTGACTTGGGCTGAATGTATTCGCCCTGCTTCGAGCCCTTCCACTCACTTGCTGCTGCGTCAACTGCAAATACGAAGTCTTTTCCGGGCTCGTATCCGGCATCCTGAACAGCCTTCATGAGAGCATCGAAGATCTCTTCTGCGGTATTGATGTCCGGAGCAAATCCGCCTTCATCGCCAACACCTGTTGCATAGCCTGCTGCCTTGAGGTTCTTCTGAAGTGCATGGAATACCTCGGTGCACCATCTTAAGCCCTCGGCAAATGTGGGAGCTCCGACAGGCATGATCATGAATTCCTGGATGTCAACGCTGTTGGTAGCATGTGCGCCGCCGTTAAGGATGTTCATCATGGGAACCGGCAGGCGGTTTGCGTTAGCGCCGCCAAGGAAGCGATAGAATGAAATGCCGAGTGACTCAGCTGCTGCCCTAGCGCTTGCGATTGAAACAGCAAGGATGGCATTAGCGCCGAGGTTGGACTTATCATCTGTTCCGTCAGCTTTGATCATTGCAGCGTCAACTGCATATACATCCTGGGGATCCAGTCCGACAATGGCATCGCTGATAACAGTATTGATATTTTCAACTGCCTTAAGGACACCCTTGCCGCCAAATTTGCTTTTATCTCCGTCACGGAGTTCGAGCGCTTCGAATTCACCTGTAGATGCGCCTGAAGGAGCAGCTCCCCTTGCGACTGTGCCGTCATTTAATGTTACTTCGGCTTCAACTGTGGGGTTGCCGCGTGAATCAACAATCTGGCGTCCGATAACGCTCACGATGCTTAATCTCTTTTTCATATATAACCTCCTGAAATTGTATTTATATCCTTGTTTATTATCTATTAATCGGCATGCGTTTTCAATGTTAATTCTACTGAAAATACCGCTGTTTTTTAGGTCTTAATCGTTTATATGACCCTAAAATTTTTCCATTTTCCGCTTCTGTACCTGAGGATCATCAGAATTGCCTTTACCAGCCATTCGCTGACCATGCCGAATGCCACTCCGGCAACTCCAAATCCGAGTATTTTTCCAAGCAGCACCGACATCGCGACTCTGACTATAACAGAGGATGCTATCGTGCTGACCAGGCTGTACCTTACATCGCCGGCAGCTCTCATGCCACTCGAGAGTCCTGAGCTTACCGCGTACAGAAATCCGTTAAAGACGTTATGGATGAGGACAAGTATGACCGCCAGATGCGCGGCTTCGGTTCCCAGTGAGTAGAACCCTATCATTAAAACTGCAATCCCAAACATTGCCGCATTCCATAAAACCGCGCCGGAAATACCTATGCGCAGAAGCTTTGACATGTAATACTGCGCGCCTTCAGCATCCCCACTTCCCATGTATCTCCCGATAACTGTTATGAATGCAGAGGTCATGGCAAGACAGAATACAGCAGACATGGACCAGAAACTCTGGGCGACACCGTATGCCGCGATCTGAACGGTGCCGAAAGCAGCCACGACAGTGCTGATGAAGAGCTTTGCAAGCATGAAAAGTCCGTTTTCCAGGCTGCCCGGAACGGCTATCCGAAATATGCGCTTTATCATCGCAAAGTCCGCCCTGAAAACATCCGTTGGTTTTATGAAAATGTACTTGTCCGGTCTGGTTGTTAAGACAAGCATTACGGCTGCGGCAGTTATCCTCGATATCAGCGAAGGTACTGCAACTCCCGCAACCCCTGCCTTCAGTGCAAAGATCCCGACCGCATTGCCGGCAATGTTCATTCCGTTCATGAGCATTGCCACATACATCACCGAACGGGTATCTCCCATGCTCCTCCTTGTTCCTGCGCACGCGTTGTAAATGCCGAGAAAAGGGAAAGAAAGCGCGGCTATCCGCATATACAAAACTCCTGCCTCATGCACCTCTCTGTCAACAGATCCGAACAGTAATGAAAAGATGCTGTCTGCAAATATCAGCAAAAGCGCAGCAACAGCCAGACCTGTAACTGTGCTTGCCATCACCAGCTGACCGGCAGCACTGATCCCTCCCCTCTGGTCCTTTCTGCCTATGTACTGGCTTATGACAACACTTCCCCCTGCTGCAAGAGCCGCAAAGATGACTATGAAGACATTATCGATCTGGGTTACAAGCGCTATGCCTGAGATGGCCGCCTCGCCCGCATAGCTGACCATGAATGTATCCGCTATGCCCACAAGAAGGGAAAGCGCCTGTTCGATCACTATCGGAAAAATGAGTGCAAAAAGCGCTTCCCCTGAAAAGAATTTTCGCTCTTTCGGTATCTGCCTCTTCGGCTCAAATATTTTTGAAAGCGCCGCCGTGTTCATTCAGATCTCAAATTCGCTTCCGGCAGCAGCATAATGAAGGCACTCTCCCATGAGCCTCTTCATGTATTCAAACTGCGCCTGTCCGGTGCAGTGCCCGGTATAATAATCGATCCCGCTAAGCAGCAGTTCTCCTGCGATGCGGTCAAGAATGTTGTAGTCTTCCTCTTTTACGCCCATCAGGTGAAATCCGCCGAAGATGGCATCCGGCTCAAGTTCTTTTGCCCACTCGGTTATGTTGACTATGCCCTTGTGCGAACATCCGGTAAAGAGGACTTTTTTCCCTCCGTCATTGACCAGCAGATAATGTTCATGTTCAAAGCATTCAGGATAAGTTGCCACTTTTCCCGAAGGCTCCACCTCTCCCTCTGTCATTCCACATGTATTGATCGGTTCAGCCAGGTTCCCGCCAAACCGGGTTATCAGCACACCGTCATCGATCTTAAGATCTTTGTCAAGGATTTTGATCCTCGGGTTGCCGATGATCGCCGGATCCACTCCTATGTAACCGCCGTTTTCATTGTAATGCGGCCGCTCATATCCGGAAGCTGCATATATCACGGCGCTGTCGTTCAGCTCAAGGAACTGTATCAGGCCTCCCGAATGGTCATAATGACCGTGAGAGAGCACCACTGTGTCCACCTCTGCAAGGTCAACTCCCATTTTATATGCGTTGAAAGCAAATCTTCTGTCAGGACCCGCGTCCATCAGGATCTTATGGTCCGCCGTCTCTATATACACACTCAGTCCGTGAGCGCAGAAGAACTTTTCATCAGCCGCAGTATTTTCCATAAGTA
Source organism: Lachnospiraceae bacterium (assembly GCA_015057955.1). Lineage (GTDB taxonomy): Bacteria > Bacillota > Clostridia > Lachnospirales > Lachnospiraceae > RGIG5612. The sequence continues at coordinate 18,908 of SVDE01000046.1, forward strand.
CTTTTAT
>SVDE01000047.1 GCA_015057955.1 Lachnospiraceae bacterium
ATACCGCCAGCCGATTGCTCGACTGGCGGCACAAAATTTTTTAATTATTCACTGTCCTCTTGACGGGTAGCACACCAAATGACCATGCCGGTTTTATTCATCCTATTTTAGCAGCCGAGGCCTTTCTTGATGTCCTCGATCATTGCCAGTGCTGTAGCTTCTGACGGTGCTTTTACGCCGATGTAATATTTGATCTTAGGTTCTGTTCCCGAAGGCCTTACCGCGATCCAGCCATTGTCCAGATTGAACATGAGAACATTTGACTTGGGAAGACCTGTGGTCTCGGGATCGTTGTAGTCGAGGATCGATACCACATCATATCCGCCGATATTCGTGGGTGGATTGCTGCGCAGTGCCTCCATGTCGGCCTTGATCTCCTCAATGCCGCTCTTGCCTTTCTTGGTAACAGAGATCGTCTTCTCCTTGAATACACCGTACTTCTCATAAAGAGCCAGAACAGCCTCCCAGAGAGTAAGACCGAATGACTTGTAATAAGCAGCCATCTCGCACAGGAGAAGAGCGGTTCCGCAGGCATCCTTGTCTCTTGCGTAATCTGCCTCAAGGTATCCGTAGCTCTCCTCAAATCCGAACAGGAATGTTCCCTCACCTTTTTCTTCGTGCTCAAGGATCGTCTTTCCTATGTTCTTGAATCCTGTAAGTACTTCGATGAGCTCTACACCGTAGCTTTCGCAGATGGCGTCGACCATTCTTCCCGAAACGATAGATCTTACAACATATCCGTCCTCATGGATGCCGCCGTGAGCTGCGCTTGTGGAGAGTACATACTCGCACAGGAGTGCTCCGATAAGGTTGCCGTCAAGTGCATGGTAATTGCCGTCTTTGTCCTTTACATGGACACCGATGCGGTCAGCGTCAGGGTCTGTTGCAAGGGCAATGTCAGCGTCAACTTCTTTTGACAGCGCGTCTGCGAGGTCAAATGCTTCCTGAACCTCAGGGTTCGGATAGCTGACTGTAGGGAAGTCTCCGTCAGGTACCTGCTGTTCCTTTACTATGTGGATGTTCTTGAATCCGGCGTCCTCGAGAGCCCCGGGGACAACTGTTATGCCGGTTCCGTGAAGAGGTGTGTAGACTATGTTCAACTTGTCAGCTACCTCTTCAATGATCTCCTCTTCAGTAATGAGCGCAAGTATGGCCTCGATATATTTGTCGTCCATCTCTTTGCCGAGTTCGATATAAAGACCTTTTTCAACCGCCTCATCCTTATCCATTACCGGGATGCTGGTAAGGTTTGTCACTGCGTTGACGCAGTCCATTATGCCGGTGTCATGCGGAGGAGTAACCTGAGCGCCGTCTTCCCAGTATACCTTGTATCCGTTATACTCAGCCGGGTTATGACTTGCGGTGATATTGATACCCGCGATGCACTTAAGTTCCCTTACAGTAAATGACAGCTCAGGTGTAGGCCTTAATGACTCAAATACATATGCCTTTATGCCCTGGGCATTGAGTACGGAAGCTGCGATGTCCGCGAATTCAGGCGACATGTGCCTGGAGTCATATGCGATGGCGACTCCTCTTTCGGCTCCGCCCTCAACACCATTTATGTAATCTGCAAGACCTTTTGTCGCCTTGGAGACAGTGTATCTGTTCATCCTGTTAGTTCCTGCCCCGATAACGCCGCGCAAGCCGGCTGTACCGAACTCAAGCTCCTGATAGAACCGGTCTTCAATCTGTGCCGGATCACCTGCGATGGCACGAAGTTCTTCTTTGGTCTCTTCGTCTATGTTAGGATCGTCCAGCCATTGTTTGTAAATATCTTCTGCTTTCATAATTCACCTCTCGCTATCATGAGTAATGTTTCTTTTTTATTGAGTTCCGGATCTTCAACTACTTTATCCAGAAGCATGTTTAATGTTTCTCCGACCTGTCTGCCCTTGGGGATACCCGCTTCTATCAGGTCGTCTCCTTTTATGTCCAGCATGGTGATCGAAAATGCGTCTCCCTGCCTGATCACCTGTTCATACACTCCGCGGACCGCTGACATGTCTTCGCCGCATGCTTCGCGGAATGCCAGGATCAGCTCGAACAGTTCCCTGCCTGTTTTGACAAGGAGTTTCCTTATGCCCGGAGCATCCGGTTCAAGGCCTCCCTGTGTCTCAGGGCTTCCGCTCCTGAACCTTAGGATTCCGGAGACCAGATCCCTGCTTCTGTTGTCAAATGTCATCTTCCTCATGACGTGCGCGCACTCCTCCGGACCCAGTTCCATGAAAAATGCAGCAAGCCTTATAAGTTTCTTTTTGTCCGGATCGGCATCATCAGCAGCTTCCATGACGGCTGCGCTGCCCTCACCGAAACACCGTTCCCATACATCCGGCACTATGTATTCCGAAAGACCGAGTTTTCTGTATTCGCATACATGTGCGGGATTGTCAGAGCAGATCGTCTTTTCAAGTTCCACTCTTTTTCTCTCCGCGCTCACCATCTTAAGATTAGGCGCAAACTGTGATATGGCGGCTCTTGTATTCTCTTCTATGTCAAATGAAAGCTGGGCGGAAAAACGGACAGCGCGCATGATCCTCAGCGCATCCTCTTCGAAACGCTTACACGGATCGCCCACTGCGCGTATGATACCGTTTTCAAGGTCCGGAATACCCCCGAAGAGGTCAACTATTCCGCCCTCAGGGTCATATGCCAGAGCATTTATGGTAAAATCCCGCCGTTTAAGGTCTTCTCCCAGAACGGGAGTGAATTCAACAGATTCCGGATGACGGCCGTCAATATACTCGCCGTCGATCCTGTATGTGGTAACCTCATAGCCACGTTTGCTGCGGATCACCATGACAGTGCCATGTTTGATCCCGGTGTCCACGGTATTTTTAAACAGACTTTTTATCTGCAGGGGAAGGGCTGACGTTGTGATGTCCCAGTCTTCTGGTTCCTTTCCGAGCAGGCTGTCGCGGACACATCCGCCGACTACGCAGGCTTCATATCCGGCATGCCGGATGGTGTCAAGGATAAACCTGACATCATCCGGCAGCTCTATTTTTATTTTCGTACTTCCCTCGTCCATTAAGATCAGTATGCCTTGCCCCAGTAAACCATTGACTTGGCGGGCTTTCCGCAGCATACGCATTTGTCAGATATCTGTTCCTGTTCGAACGGAATGCACCTGGAGGTGGCTGTTGTATCTTCCTTGATCTTCAGCTCGCAGTCCAGATCTCCGCACCACATTGCCTTTACAAATCCGGGCTTGTTCTCGATGATATCCTTGAACTCATCGTAATCCTTAGCCGAATATGTATGCTCTTCAAGATGTTTCTTCGCGCGCTCATACATGTCATTCTGCATGGTCTCGAGTATCTCGGGAACTCTTGCAGCGAGCTCGTCCAAAGCGACCTCGATCTTCTCCCTTGTATCACGCCTTACGACAACTGCTTTGCCGGCTTCGATATCCTTGGGTCCTATCTCGATCCTTACAGGGATACCGCGGATCTCCTGCTCAGAGAACTTCCATCCCGGTGATTTGTCCGAATCATCCATCTTCACAGCAAGTCCTGCTTTTGCAAGCATGTCTGTGATCTCTGCAGCTTTTTCAAGAACTCCTTCCTTGTGCTGGGCAACGGGGATCACCATTACCTGTACAGGCGCGATCCTCGGAGGAAGAACCAGGCCGGAGTCATCTCCGTGTACCATGATGATCGCTCCGATCGTCCTTGTGGAAAGTCCCCATGATGTCTGATGAACATATGAAAGCTTGTTGTCCTTGTCAGTGAACTGTATGCCGAATGCCTTTGCGAATCCGTCTCCGAAGTTGTGGCTGGTTCCTGACTGGAGCGCCTTGCCGTCATGCATGAGTGCTTCGATGGTGTAAGTAGCCTCTGCTCCGGCAAATTTTTCCTTATCAGTCTTCTGGCCTTTTATCAGAGGGATTGCAAGATAATCTTTGCAGAACTCATAGTAGACGTTCAGCATCTGGATGGTCCTCTCCTGAGCCTCCTCGGCAGTGGCGTGGGCAGTGTGCCCTTCCTGCCACAGGAATTCGGATGAGCGCAGGAACGGACGCGTGGTCTTTTCCCAGCGTACTACCGAGCACCACTGGTTGTATACCTTGGGCAGATCCCTGTATGACTGGACTATGTTTGAATAGAGATCACAGAACAGAGTCTCGGATGTCGGACGAACGACAAGCCTCTCCTCCAGTTTTTCAAGACCTCCCTGTGTGACCCATGCGCACTCAGGGGCAAATCCCTCAACGTGATCCTTCTCTTTATCAAGCAGGCTTTCCGGAATGAACATAGGCATGTAAACATTTTCCACGCCTGTTTTCTTGAACATCGCGTCAAGGTTTTTCTGGATGTTCTCCCATATAGCGTATCCGGCCGGAAGTATCATCATGCAGCCTTTGACGCTGGAGTATCTCATCAGTTCCGCTTTTTTAACTACATCTGTATACCACTGGGCGAAGTCTTCTCCCATCGGTGTTATGTCTTCTACAAATTTCTTATCTTTTGCCATCTTATCCTCTAGTCCTGAATATATTTCTTAAGCTGCTCTGCAAGGTCCAGCCTCTCCCATGTAAGGTCAAGACTCTCTCTTCCGAAATGTCCGTAGGCAGCTGTCTGTCTGAATACGGGTTTTCTAAGATCCAGTTTCCTGATTATCGCGCTCGGTCTGAGATCCACATTCTCGCGTACTATCTTTGTCAGTTCGCTGTCATGGAGTTTTCCTGTGCCGAATGTATCGATCATGACTGATGTGGGTTCGGCAACTCCGATCGCGTATGAGATCTGGATCTCACATTTTTCAGCCAGCCCTGCAGCGACTATGTTCTTGGCAACATATCTTGCGGCATATGCTGCGCTCCTGTCCACCTTGGTGCAGTCCTTGCCGGAAAATGCTCCGCCGCCGTGACGTCCCATGCCGCCGTAGGTATCGACTATTATCTTACGTCCGGTAAGTCCTGTGTCTCCGTGAGGTCCTCCAATGATGAACCTGCCGGTAGGATTGATGTAAAACTTTGTATTCTCATCAACCAGCTCCGCGGGAAGTACTTTGGCGAACAGATGCTCTTTAAGATCTGCTTCGATCTGTTCCCTCGTCACATCCGGTGTATGCTGGGTGGAGCATACGACCGTATCGATCCTTGCTGCCTTTCCGTCTTCGCCATACTCCACTGTGACCTGTGTCTTGCCGTCAGGCCTCAGATAAGGAAGCGTGCCGTTTTTTCTGAGGTCTGAAAGCCTCTTGGCAAGCCTGTGCGCCAGGCTGATCGGAAGCGGCATGAGCTCAGGGGTCTCATTTGACGCAAATCCGAACATCATTCCCTGATCTCCGGCTCCGTTTGAGTCGTCATCAGCAGCCCTGTCAACTCCGAGCGCTATGTCGGGTGACTGGGTGTTCATGAGTACCTTGACCTGGCAGGTATCGCAGTCAAAACCGAGAGCCTTATCGGTGTATCCGATCTCCCTGATCGCATTTCTTGCAATAGCCTCATAATCAATTGTTGCTGTGGTTGTAACCTCGCCCATGATCAGGACGAAATCTGTTGCGGCTATGGTCTCACATGCTACCCTTGCCATCGGGTCCTCAGCCAATATTGCATCCAGAACACTGTCTGAGATTATGTCGCAGATCTTGTCAGGATGACCTTCCGTGACAGATTCTGATGTAAAAAGTCTTCTTTCCATTTATTATACGATCCTTGCTGCGCTGCTGTTCTCATCAATATTTACTTTTTTGATGTCGGCGCCTAATTTCCTGAGTTTGCCTGAGAAATTCTCATATCCGCGCTTGATGTACTGCAGTCCGTCGACCTGCGATACTCCGTCCGCTGAAAGGGCTGCCAGCACGAGTGCCGCTCCTGCCCGCAGGTCAGGTGCGCTGACCTTGGCTCCTTTCAGTTTCTCTACTCCTGTAATGATCGCGGTATTGGACTCGACTTTTATCTTTGCGCCCATTCTCACCAGTTCCGCAACATATTTGAACCTGTTCTCGAAAATGTTCTCTGTTATGGTGCTGGTCCCCTCCGCGAGCGCGAGCGCAACACCTATCTGCGGCTGCATGTCTGTCGGGAATCCGGGGTAAGGCATTGTCTTGACCCTGGTCGACTTAAGCCTCTTGTCAGCTATGACTCTTACAGCCTCGTCATACTCTTCGACCCTGCATCCGATATCCTTAAGCTTGGAAGTGATACTCTCAAGATGCTTGGGGATCACGTTGTTGACTGTCACATCTCCTCCGGTGACTGCCGCCGCAAACATGAATGTTCCCGCCTCGATCTGGTCGGGGATGACGGTATACTCCGTTCCGTGCAGCTTGCTGACGCCCTTTATCCTGATGACATCAGTACCTGCACCCCTTATCCTTGCTCCCATACTGTTGAGCATGCTGGCAAGGTCGACCACGTGAGGCTCCTTTGCAGGGTTTTCGATTATCGTATTGCCTTCAGCGAGAACTGCCGCCAAAAGAACGTTTATCGTTGCTCCGACGGAGACAACGTCAAAATATATGTGATTTCCGATGAGCTCCTGTGCTTTGGCCTTGACCTGTCCGCCGTCAAGATCGACTTTGGCGCCAAGGGCTTCAAATCCCTTGATATGCTGGTCGATCGGCCTTGCGCCGATCACGCAACCGCCCGGCATCGCGACTTCTGCTTCCCTGTATCTTCCGAGAAGGCTTCCGAGCAGATAGTATGATGCACGGATCTTTCGGATGTAATCATCGTCTATCGCATGCGAAGAGACGGTAGCTCCTATTATCTTAACTTTATGTCTGTTAATGCGCTGTACCGTTGCTCCGATGTGAGCAATGGCATCAAGCATAACATTGATGTCGCTGACGTCCGGAAGATTGTCTATGATGACCGGTTCGTCAGTAAGTATAGCGGCGGGGATAAGAGCCAGAGCCGCGTTCTTGGCTCCATAGATGTCAACCTCACCTATGAGCGGGTTCCCTCCCCGTACTATGTATTGTTCCATATCAGACCCCGTAATTTTTGCGCGTGCCAACATCTGTGTTGCTGGACACAGTTTTGGAGATTATAGCACAAAAAAACAGAGAGAGCAATATGCTCTCCCTGTCAATGATCAATTGTATTAAAACAGCATTATTCCACGTCAGATGTGCAGTGTGAGCACTTGGTAGCATCGATCGGGATCTCGCTCTTGCAGTAAGGGCAGATCTTTGTGGTAGGAGCTGCTGCAGCCTCTTCTGATTCTTTCTTCTTCCTTGCTTCAGCTGCTGCCCTCATCTTGTTAACGCCCTTTACAAACAGGAACAGAATGAATGCAACGATGACGAAATTGACGATCGCCATGATAAGGTTTCCGTATGTGAAATCTGATCCGTTGATCGTAACCTTAAGTGATGAGAAATCCTGTTGGAATATGATACCGATGAGCGGTGAGATGAGGTCTGCCACAACAGAATCAATGATCGCCTTGAAAGCAGCACCGATAACAACGCCGACAGCCATGTCAACAACATTTCCGCGGTTCATGAACTCCTTAAATTCTTTGACTAATCCCATTTTTCATCCTCCTATTTACTGCTAGCTAAGAGTCATTCCTCTACAATGCTGACCCTGCTGCCATATACGTTATTATAATGTCCGTCTGAGTCAAATTCAAGGGGACTGGAATATGAAAATGCCTCCAGAACGAGGTTGCTCACAACGTTACTGTCAGGCGTCAGTCTCAGCTTTATGGAAGTCAGCAGAGTGTCGTCATCATACTCGTCCGGATCCACGTGATCATAGAAGCCTCCATCCTGATGATAATCGTCATAGAGCCATACTCCCAGATACCCTGTGACCTCTTCGCTGTCCACATCTCCCATGAACAGATCGGGCTCATCTGCCACATCCGAAGGCGAGAGTATCGTATATACTTTATGCTCGCCGTCCGCGTCAAAACTGATCTGGTAGCCTATTTTATAATCTCCGGAAGCATCTACTGAATCCCAGGTCTCCTTATGCATGTCGATCTCCGAGCCGTACTCCTCTTCAAAAGCAAAGCTGCTGCGGTCAACTGCGAGAGCCGCAAATATGCCTATGTCCTCTTCGTCAGTCCAGGCGGTCTCAAATGATCTCACTTTCTGTGCTGTGGATGAGTCATAATCCATGTAATAGATGTAGACCGGCTTCTCGTTTATTATCTTCTGCTCCTCAGTCTCTGTCTGAGTCTCGGCTGATGCGGTCTCGGCCGTGCTCGCTGCAGGTGTTGTCTCCGGAGTTTTTTCCTTCCCGCATCCGAAGATCAGGGCGGCGCTCATTGCGAGCACCAGCAATAATACTGTTTTTTTCATTCTGATATCTTGTCCTTTCCGCTTTCTGGTTCCTTGTCCACTGTTATCACATACCACTGTGCGTCTATCGCAGCGGCAAGCTTGCCGTAGGCGTAAAACTCAAGCGCATTTGTCTGTTCATTTTTTCTGAACGCTTCCGCCAGGAAGAAAGGTCCCTGCTCTGTCTTTGTCGCAACGACCACGCCCTCAAGGGTGTATGTCAGTTCTGTCACCATTTCCGCATATGACAGCTCCGGATAGGCCACTATCATGCCGGGTACCTTGAACCATCTCTCTGCCTCGCTTCCCTCAGGCATGAATCCGGCCTCTTCAGCCATTTCTTTTCCGAACCTGAACCTGGAAACCTTCAGGGTTCCGCTCTTTCCGTCCTTCGAAACATTCAGCTCGACTTTCACCGGGAACTTGTCTTCAAACAGCTGGCTTAAATACAGAGGGAAATCTGTCCTTATGGTCGTCTGCTTAATGTCAAGGTCCAGTCTTTTCCTGATCCGCTGTATCTCGTGGTCAACCTTGCCTTCTGTCGCTATGTCACCGGGGCGTCCGCCCTTTTCCTTCCTCATCTTTACGGCTAGCTTCGCCTCGAGATAGAACTTGTACGCATCCCTCAGGTTCATGCCGTAGATCAGGTCGTCCCTGCATGCGTTTCCCATGCGCAGCGCATATTCGGGGAACATGTTGTCATAATGCCCCCAGCAGAAATCGTTAAAGCTGTCCCTGTATCCGTCAACTATCAGGTTGAGCCCCATGTCGATGTTCTTGACTGTGCCCTTGCCTGCAAGGAGCATGTCGGCTGCCCTGTATATGGATTCATCCACTCCTGCCATGGCGCCGTATGCGAAATACTTGAACGCGTCTTTATATTCAGGAAGACTTCCGTTCGCGAATCCGTAGTAGCAAATGTATCCGAGAGCATTTGCCGCGTACGGGTCGCCTGTCTTCGCGAAAAACTCCTCCAGATAGCGTTTGGAAAGAGCAAGGTCCTTCGTAAATGCTCCTGTTCCTTCGAAGTATCCCCAGGCAAGCGTCTTTATCGCCATCGGGTCGCCCTCGTTATAAAGGTCCTCAACAAATGTCCGGTACTGCTCCAGCTCTTCGGGCGTTGCCTTCTCAAATGACTCCTTGCTGTCATAGCCTGAGACTATGTGTTTCTTTTCCGAGGATGAGTAGATCCGTTTCTCACGCGGCCTGGTGCGGTTGTACTCGTAAACATTTACCCGGCTCACGATGTCGTCACTCACGACTTTGTAGCCCGCCTCTTCTATATGCTTTTTGGCCTTGCCCTCATCCCAGTCGACAGGATCCCTGAATTTTATTATGAAGTTGTCAAAGTATTCCTTCTGGCTGAAGCGCTCTTCCAGCTTCCAGTACAGCTTCTCAACAAGGCTGTACGCGACAGAGAACATCTCGTCGTCATTTTCCGGGCAGTCGGAGAAGAAATCCTCTCTGTAGCGTTCTTTTATGCCGAGATCGTCGTAAAAGACATTGATTATTACCCAGAACCACTCCTTGAAGTCTTCGAGGCAGTTGCCTCTTCCGCCTATGTACAAAAGGGCATCCCTGATGTCCGATGCCGTCATCTCGTAGCTTTCCTGCGCGCGGATGTTGAACGGAGGGAACACTTTATCCGCATAGTCCCGGTACATGGTCCTTGCGGAAACGAGCCTTTGCAGCTCTTCCTTTGTTATCATGAGCGCAGGCAGCCTGTCCATTGCCCTTGCGCTCAGCGTCATCATCTCGCCGGGCTCATTGTCTTTTCCGTAGGGTATGACAACGTATCTTCCCTCTTTATCGAGCATGGTGATCTTGCAGTAGTCACCCGCCCTGTCGCCGTATTTTATTACTGCCCAGTCTTTCGGGCCGAATTTTCTTTTTCCCATGGTATTACCGTCTGTAAGTATTATGATTTCCGGGATATTCTATCATATATGTCAGTCAAATGAAACTTGCGCTCCGCGTTTTTACTGGCAATATCAGGAGCGTTAAAGTATAATCATATTTACATTTATAAAGCACACAATGTGCGAAAGGGGAAAAAATGGCATCCAGATTCAGCAGGGAATCCCGCTTCAACCGCTACTTTGAAGGTTATGAGCAGAGGGTCGTAACGGACGCGAACGGTAAGGAGAAGATGAAAATGGTCTACATTATGGACTATTACCGTCCTAGGCTCACAGAGAAAGGATTTCTCGCCCGCAAGATCATAAATATCGTGCTCTTCCTGATCGCTGCGGCCGCCCAGATATACTCAGGGCTCCGCCAGGACATTCCCATGAACCTGGTCAAATACATGGGATTCGCCCAGTGCCTCGGCATCCTCGCGATGATCCTTGTCGTGATCTACATGTGTTCCCACCTTTCCGCTCCGTATAACATGGAAGTGCGCGCACACAGAAACGCCCATGAAAAGCTTTCTATAATGGCTATGATAGGGACATTCATCCTGCTTGCGATCTTTATTACGGCCATCGTGACAATGATCATTTTAAAAGCGGTCTCATTTACGTCATTTGTCTGGGCATTTATGTATCTGCTCGCTGCGGCATGCCTTGCCGCCATATGGCTGCTTGAGAAACGGACAGAGTATGACAGAGTTGCGCACAACTCCCCGTTCTATTGATCTTAAACCATACAAATGCAAAACACCGGCTCATATTGAACCGGTGTTTTTTTCTTTCTTCATTTCCCTGACAAGCTCTCTCGCCCTCTCGGCGGCTGCCTTGGAAGCGGTTCTGTTGTAGCGGGCATCTATGTACAGAGCTCTCAGCTCCCTGGCTGCCTCTCCTCCATATATGTCCGGCGCTTTCGCGCATATGTCTTCTGATGTGTCATCCGGCTCTATCTCAAGACCTTCCTTTTCGATCATGCTCAGGTACTTTCTGTACTGCTTTCTCACTCCCTGGACCTGTCCCGAGAATCTCTTCTTTTCTTCTTCAGCGCCTTTGGAATACGCAGCAGCTTGTGCTCCCAGGGCCTGCGCACGTCCTCCGGCAAGCTTTCTGAATATCATTGCCAGTATGAATGCCACAATGGCTATCAATACGACCAGCCCGGCGATCTTCACCCAGAGAGGCAGGCCGTTATACTCGCTGATCTGCGGAAACATTTCCCGTGCGCCGTCCATGTCTATCTGGACCGGTTTCTGCGGCTGCGGCGGAACCGGATCTCCGGCAAAAAGCTGTTTCAGGGTATGGAACAGCCACACTACGAACCGCATCACATAGTTGAACACGAACAGGAACGCATAAGCGATGGCCGTGTAGGCTGTTTTAATGACCAGGCCGAGGCCCTTAAGGACCGGTCTCGATCCGATAACGGCCGTGATCACCCCAACGACTGCGATCACCGCAAGATTGACCGCCTGATAGGAAAACTTTCCATACACCTCAGGCTCATGCCTTAAGCTTCTCATGAGGAGGATGGAGCATGCCGCGCTTATCAGGCTGCTCAGGATCACGATCGTATAAGATACTGGTTTGGCGGCTGCAATAAGCAGGATCACCAGCATCGCCACGATCAGTCCCAGTGTCAGTTTGAATATTTTTTTCTGTGCGGTATCTTCCGCCATGTATCTGTGGGTTGCCCCTGTAAATATCTGATACGCAAAGACCACGCCGCACAGTATCGCCCACGCGAGACATCTCCCGGGGAGCAGCACGCTAAAGAGCGGGATGACATAAGGTATCATCCTTAGAGACGGCTTCTTTTGGTCAACAAGATATGAGAGGACCTGGGAAATGCTAATGGCGGCAAATGTCACTATGCACGAAGGCACTGCAGCGCCGAAATGGACTGCTGCCGGTCCGAATACAAGGAACGCGAGGGCAATGTCCGCCACTGATTTAAGAAAGACCATCACTGCCATCAGACCGCCTCCCTTTCCGCAGAGCTGCCCTGAAGATGGTCTTCAGCATACATTTCCCTGACCATGATAGAAGGTTCTGCGGCCAGTGAGGCTATCAGCCGGTCCTTATTTCCTGTACGCTTTGCGCTGATGATGATAAGCCCGGGTGCTGTCCTCACGCTGTCCATCGCTTTTGATATGAGCTCTGTCCCGCTGAAGTCGCATGTACTGACAGCCATTGCAAGCTGTTTGAGTATGCCGCGGTGGTGAAGATGGCCCAGGCCTCTCGCGAAGTAATGCTGCCTGCAGTTGGCACCGCTCAAGGCGCAGTTCATGAAGAAGTCATATTCGATCCGGTTTTCTTCCAGATAGTCACAGACTGACCTTGCAAGTGAAAAGCTGGTCTCAAGGAGGTCTCCTGCATCTTCCGTATCCAGGAGCACGGAAACAAACGGATCGGAAGTAAAATCATATTTCCGGACTATGAGCTGACCGGCCCTGGCGCTCTGAAGCCACGAGATGGCCCTCATGGGCTCGTGGCCTGTATATTCTCTAAATCCCGCCACAAGTATGGGGTCTTCATGTATGAACCTTCTGACCGACATCCTGCCGATCAGGCTGCCGAGTGTTTCCCTGACCTCCACATTTTCAAGCGGTCTCGGATAAACAGCCACAGTGTTGAACTTAACATACTCCTGCCGGTATTCCTCAAATCCCACAAAATCGCCTGTCTCGACATAGACGCTGTCGATACGGTAGCTTCCCCTTACAGGCGCTGAAACTTCTATCTTTCTTTCAAATTTCCTGTGCGGGAGCAGCATGGCGGAACCCGTGACTTCGATGGCAAAAGGCGGGCGGCTTACTGTCCTTATCTGTGAATGGAGTTCCAGCTCGTTTGGAATGGTCACGCCAAACCTTACAAACGGAAATATCATCCACGAAGTGTTCTCTATCCTTACAACAATATTAAATTTTTCATCCGGCTCGGCCTGGTCGGTGTCCGGATACACATCACATACAAGCTTTCCTGCCTGCATGCGCTGGAGTATCATCTGCAGCACGACCACCAGCACCACTGCCGCGACTATTATAAATACTGTCATCTACTCTCTACTCAAGCGGAACCTTTATCTGTTCAAGAACTCTTGATGAAAACTCATCGTTTCCGAATGCGTCATTCCTGTTTGCCCTTATCCTGTGGCAAAGGACGAACGGCGAGACATACTTAACGTCTTCAGGTATTATGTAGTCCCTTCCCGAAATCGCAGCTGTTGCCTGGGCAGCTTTATAAAGAGCGATCGCGCCTCTCGTTGAGACGCCTGTCGCGAAGATGCCCTTCTTTCTGGTGGCTTCAACAATGTCCATGATGTAGCCCAGGACTTCATCCGAAGCTTTTACTTTGACATATTCGCGTCTTACGAAATCGGTCTCTTCCTCTGTCACTGCCTGTTCCAGCGATTCGATTATGTCAATGGCCGACTTTCTGGCTATGACAGACATTTCCTGTGCGCGCTCCATGTATCCGAGGCTCAGGCGCATGAAAAATCTGTCAAGCTGGGCGTCCGGAAGCGGGAACGTTCCGAATGACTCGATCGGATTCTGTGTAGCCATTACCATGAACGGTTCCTGCAGCTTTGTTGTATTGCCGTCAACTGTGATCTGCTTCTCCTCCATGGCCTCCAAAAGGCTTGACTGGGTCCTGGGGGTTGCCCTGTTTATCTCATCCGCGAGCACGATATTTGTAAACAGCGGGCCCGGCCGGAATTCAAACTCCCCGCTCTTTTGATTATAATAATTTATGCCTGTAAGATCGGACGGGAGAAGGTCCGGCGTAAACTGGATCCTTTTAAACCCGCCTCCGATGGTCTTGGCGAATGCCCTAAGGAGCATTGTCTTTCCTGTTCCGGGGACATCTTCCAGCAGGACATGGCCTCCGCAGATGAATGAAGTCAGCACGAGCGCTATCACATCATCTTTTCCAACTATCACTTTTCCGCAGTTTTCAACTACTTTGTTCTTGTAGTCCACAAATCTCGTAACGTCCATGTTTATGCCTTTCATCCATTAACAATTTTTTCCGATTATATCTTTTTTTCATTTATTTAAACAAGGAGCAAATTTGAAATACGAAACATTTTTTCAGAATAATTTGTAGTTTTTTTATGGCCGTCCGTAGTATATAGTTGAAGCGGGAGGTAAGACCATGGAAGACAAAAGGATAATAGAACTGTTCTTCAGCAGATCCGAGACAGCGATCTCACAGCTTTCGGAAAAATACGGAAAACTGTGCCGGAAGATCTCGTACAACATACTCAATGACCTGTCTGATGCCGAGGAGTGTCTTAACGATACCCTTCTCGGGGTCTGGAACAGCATACCCCCCAACCGTCCCGATTCTTTAATATCTTATGTATGTAAGGTAGCCCGCAACTGCGCCTTGAAACGCTATGAATACAATACGGCGCAGAAGCGCAACAGCCACTATGACGTCGCCCTGGAAGAGCTCGACGAGTGCATCGCAGCCCCGTCGGGCGTCGAGCAGGAGATCGATGCCATGGAACTGACAAATGATCTGAACAGATTCCTCGCAGGACTCAAAAAGGAGGACAGAGTGATATTCATGCGCAGGTATTACTTCTCCGACTCCTATGAACAGATCGCATCCCTTACCGGGCTTTCAGTCAAAAATGTGTCAGTTAAGCTTACGCGTATCCGGGCAGCCCTCAAAAATCATCTTAAAGAAAGGGGTTACGAAATATGAAAACTCAGGACTTTCAGAACGCTCTGTCAAATGTTGACGATAAATATATTGCCGAAGCTGCCTCATATAAGAGCTCTGCCGCAAAGACAGTTAAGGTGTGGCGCGCGATAGCGATCGCTGCCTGCTGCCTCATTGCTGTTCCCGTGACGGTGTTTGCAGTACTGATGGTATCCAATGCCACCGGTTGGGGACATGGAAAAGCGGCTTCATCACAGGCAGCTTACGATGCGGATTATTATTATGAGGCAACTACTGCTGCCGAGACCAGGGCTGCTTCAAATAATTACGTCGGCAGTGCAGACTACTATGACGGATATGCTGCTGAAGAAGCTGTCGAATTTGAAACAGAGGCACCTGCCATGGCAGGCGGCGGATCAATGACGACCGACAGCCATGACAACTCTTCCTCCAAGATCATCCGCACCGCTGACATAGACATGCAGTCGACGGAATATGATGTTTCAGTAGACAGGATCAATGCCCTTGTTGAAAAATATGGCGGATACTTTGAATCAAGATCCCTGTCTGACGGATCCGGCTACCGCAATGCCAGCCTCCAGGTCCGCATACCTGCTGAAAACTATGACAGTTTCATAAAAGAACTCCATGATGCAGGCACTGTCACATCTCTTTATGAGAGCGCTGACGACGTGACCGACTCCTACAGGGACATCGAATCCAGGCTCGAGACTGCAAAGACAAAACTTGCAAGGCTCCAGGAGCTTCTTGCCCAGGCTGAAGACATGTCCGACATCATAACCATTGAAAGTGCCATATCCGACACTGAATATGAAATAGACTACCTTCAGGGATCCCTTAACAGCTATGACTCGAGAGTCAGCTACTCAAGCGTATACATTTACCTGAGAGAGGTATATAAGGTTGAGAACAACGACGCTCCGATCACTTTCTCCGAAAGGATATCCCGCGCGTTCAGCCGCAGCATAGAAGGCTTCGGCGACGCAATGAGCGATCTCGCCATATGGTTTGCCGAGAGCTGGATCTGGCTGCTGATCATCGGCGTGTTCGTCGCCCTGTCTATAATCATCCCGATCTCATGCGTACGCCGCGCAAGGCGCAGACGCGACAAATAATGGTTTTAACGTCCCTCGTTGTACAGATTTTACGCTTGTGACCATAAAATGTTGGTCACAAGCGTAATATTTGTACACAGCAACCTCTAAAATTCTTTCTTTAATCTTACGACCGTAAATTATATAATATTGTCATGGCTGATAATCCTTTAAGCACAATCAATACCGAATCATTGGCCGATGACATCCTTTCGTTTTCTAGAGATTCCCTTCTTGTGAACTTAAGGTTCCTCGATTCTGCCCTGAACCGCCTGACTTTCCAGTCTTACTCCGGCACTTATGCCACGGACGGATACAGGCTGTTCTATGATCCGCGCCATGTGCTTAAGACTTACAGGGATGAACAGACACTTCCCGCAAGGAACTGCCTGCATGTCATACTGCACTGTGTGCTGCAGCATATCTGCATTCCCGACGATGCATTTTCAGATCCTAAAAAGAGGCGTCTCTGGGACATCTCCTGCGACATAGCATCCGAATATACCATTTCCGTACTTGGACTTCAGATGCTCTCCTGCCGCGACCAGAACAGACAGGAGCGCGCCTTCTCGTCGCTTCTTTCAAACATAGACATCCTGACATGCGAAAAGCTGTACAGATACTTTATCAAGGCTGCGCCTGATGAAGAGCAGCTTTCGGCAATGGAGATCTTATTCCATGTTGATGAACATGACAGATGGAGACTGAGCGCACCTCCGCTCACGGATATATGGCAGGGCGTATCACGCAGGATGCAGGTGGACATGGAAACGTTTACCCGGCAAAGCACCGGCGGCGCAGGCGCCCTGATGCAGAACCTGAAAGAAACCAATAGGGAGGTTTCCGATTACGCGGCATTCCTCAGGAAGTTTGCCACAAGGGGTGACGGCATGAAGCTCGATCCCGATGAATTTGACTATACGCTTTACAGCTACGGGATGCAGATATCCGGCGGAAAGATCCCGCTGATCGAGCAGACCGAATACAGAGACCCGATGAAGATCAGGGATGTCGCCATAGCTATATTTGCACACGACATACTGACGCAGGAGAAGGTCAGGCTGTTCCTCATCAACACCTGGGACATCCTCCATTCCACAGAGAGTTTCTCTTCCAAAGTCAGGCTGCATGTCCTGCTTCCCTCGAAATCTGATATCCCGGGAGAGGGCGCTTCATACGTCGGAGTGCTCAAGACAATTGAGACTCATGTGATCGAAAGCACGGAGCAGATGCATGAGTTCGTTTCCGGGCTTACAATACCCGATGCCCACGGCTACGATTTCCGTCCGGTGTTTGACAGGGTAAGCTACCTGAACAGGATCCGCAGATTTAAGAACCTCAGGGGAGTGCTGATCCTTACCGAGGATGTAGGGGCATTTCCTTCAGTCATGCCGGCATTTCCAGGAGCATTTATCTTTGTTAACAACGATTACTCTGTGCCCGATGTCCCGCCCTGGGCGATAAGACTGGTACTTCAGAGCGATGAGATCTGAGCAGAAGGAGAAGAGGATGTACAATAGCGACCTTTTTATTGAAAACAGGATAGTGACCGGGTATGAGGGCGACCAGCCGAGAGTTGAGATACCGGAAGGCATTACGAGGATCGGGGCAAGGGCTTTCTACGGATGCCGCACGTTAAAAGAACTGGTGCTGCCCGCCAGCCTTGACACGATAGAAGAATCCGCCTTTTTCGGATGTTCTTCCCTTTCAAACATTATCTTCCGGTCCGGGCTTAAAGTAATAGAAAACCACGCGTTTGCAAGCTGCAATGCTTTAAATGAGCTCTCTCTTCCGGAGGGGCTTCTAAAGATAGAACAGAGCGCGTTTTCTCCGTGCGGCTCGCTGACAAAGCTCACTCTTCCGTCCACGCTTGAATACATAGGCGAATTTGCTTTTTCATGCTGCCGGGCGCTGACTGAGATCTCATTTCCGGACAGCCTCTCCCGCATAGACAGGAGCGCGTTCTCCATGTGCTCGAGGCTCAGGAGCGTTACCCTGCCTGCAGGGCTTAAGTCGATAGTCAGGGGCGTTTTTCTCGGATGCACAATGCTCAAGGAACTAAACATCGGAAAGAATCTTTCCTCTGTTGAGAACAACGCATTTTCAGGCTGCTCTTCCCTCCTTAGGATCAATACCGATCCGGATAATCCGTTTCTGAGGGACATCGACGGCGTTCTCTACAGCCGCGACGGAAAGCGCCTCGTGTATTTCCCGGGTGGAAGAATGGAGATCGTCATCCCTGACCTGGTAACCGAGATCGGCGATGAAGCATTTTATGAAAACCGCAACTTTGACCGCATCAAACTGCCGCCTTCACTTATCTCGATAGGAGACAGGACTTTCTACGGATGCAGCGAGCTTCTCGAGATAGTTTTCCCCGGAACACTCCGGCATATCGGGCAGAGCGCATTTGAAAGATGCTCAAAGCTGAAAGAGATATACATACCGGACTCGGTCCGTTCCATAGGAGACAGCGCTTTCAGAACCTGCAAAGCGCTCATGTGGCTGAGGCTCCCGGAGGCAGTTCCTTTTGACCTTCACTGGTTCTGCGCTCCGAACGATCCGCCGTGCTACAGCGCGGATCATACGATCATACCGTTTGTTTCAACCAGGAACTTTTCAGACATACAGTCAGACATAGGAAAACGCAGGGCTGCGCTCGGAATGATCATGGCGGAAAATGCAGGCACCGCAGCCGACCCCTATGTTACCGCATCATACACGGATTATATCCGCTCAAACAT
>SVDE01000166.1 GCA_015057955.1 Lachnospiraceae bacterium
AAGCATGTAAAGACGAGAGAAAGATACTGGAGGACATGATAATGGGCAAGCATACGGTAAAGCGCGGCGAAGGTACTCTGTACTGCGGCGAAGACGGAAAGTACATTCTAAGAGTCTACTATATAGATATAGACAACAAGAAAAAAAGGAAATCATTTGGCGGAAAGGATCCGGACGAGCTCCGGATGAGAGCGGATGAATTCCTGAAGGATATCGAGGATATGAGGAATGGGGTTGAAAGGATGGCTACCATTCCTCAGATCCTGAGACGCAGATACGAGCTTGACTACCGGAACGGCTATACTCAGGAGCCGGGCTATTACCGGAATATAGCAAGCCTAAGAAAGATAGAGACCAGTGCGATAGGCAAGAAGCCCATTGCGAAGATCACTCTTCTGGACATCCAGGACTTTCTGGGGACGCTCAAGAAGTATTCCAACAGCGTGATCAGAAAGACATATGCGCAGCTGAAGCTGGCATACGGAGAGGCGATCATCGCGGAGATAGTGACGAAGAACCTGATGCTGTCAAGTCAGATCAGATGCCCAAAATCGGCTATACCGGATAAAAGGGTACCCGCTCTGACAGTCGAGGAGCAGCAGGCTCTTGTCGATACGTTGGCAAAGCATAAGAAATGGGGCACGCGCAACGAGTATTCAAAGCAGATCCTTATCGAGCTGTACACCGGGATGCGCATGGGCGAGATCAATGCGCTTCGTCCCGAGGACATAGATTTCAAGAAAGGCGTCATACATATCCGCGGGACCATATCCATGGGCGTTGACTGGCGGATATACCGCAGAGGCCACACCAAGACAGATGCGGGTATGAGAGACGTTCCGCTGAACAACCTTGTCAGGCCTATACTTGAACAGGCGATAGCTGATATGAAATGGAACAAGGAGGGACTCATCTTCTACGATCACTACAAGAATGATGTCATCTCCACTTCACAGGTCAACTGCTTCTACAGGAGGATCTGCGAGAAGGCCGGTATAGAGTTTCACGGTCAGCACTCGCTTCGTCACACTTTTGCTACAAGGTGTATCGAGGCGGGAGTAAAGCCGGTCGTTCTGAAGAACTGGCTCGGCCACACCAATATCCATATCACACTCGATACGTATGCCGATGTTTACGGGAGCCTCAACAGCGCTTCCATGGAGCAGCTCGAGAAGCATCTCGAAGCATGATGATTGGACTACAGGTTCAATGACAACGGTTTGAACCGGTAATATAATTTTGCCATAGCCCGCAGGAAAAGGAGAAGGGCGATGATCCCGCTTATCGACAGAGAAAAGACAGGCCGGCAGATAAGAATGATGATGGAGGAGCGCGGAATAACAGTTCAGGAAGCGCAGAGTTATCTGTGCCTGGGCTGTGTCCAGAGCATATACCACTGGTTCAGCGGCAAGAGCCTTCCGTCTCTGGATAACCTGTATGCTCTGAGCGAACTCATGCAGGTTCCGATGGACGCACTAATATGCGGGGACCGTGGCTGTGTGCAGATTAAACCCGAAACACCGATCCAGAAAAGGATGAGGTTTTTCTACAGATATATATACTGCCTTAACAGACAGCCATAGTGATCGGCGATAATGCAGAGTCGGTACATCGCAGAGACAAACTGCGGTGTGCCGGTTCTTTTGTTTCAGGAGGAAACATATATTATGGAAGAAATCAGAAAAATAAAGAAAATGCTCCCGGATATGGGACCTGCCGAGACTGCTGATCTGATGAGGAAACTGCTGGATCTCTCGGATGATGTATACAGGCAGTATGAGGACAGGAAGCGGGAAGCTGCAAGCTGCATCTGCGAGATACCGATCAGTCAGATAGATCCGTTCCCTGATCATCCCTTTTACGTGAATGATGACGAGGATATGATGGACCTTGCCGGATCCATTGCTGCAAACGGACTGCTGGTACCGGTGAGCGTCCGTAGAAAGCCGGACGGAAGATACCAGATGCTGTCCGGGCACCGCCGTATGAGAGCATGCAGGATCGCAGGGAAAAGCAGTATCCGCTGCGAGGTCTTTTCGCTTGATGATGCAAAGGCTGCGGTATTCGTTGTCGAGTCAAACAGGCAGCGCACGAAGCTGTATCCGGGAGAGAAGGCTTTCGCGTTTGAGATGAGGCAGTGGGCGGCAACGAGGTATATGTCTGAATTTTTCTCCGAAGATGTCGGTTCGTTTGACCGTATCGACAATGCGCCCGGCAGCAGAGAATGTCAGGTGCAGAAATGCATCCGGCTCACTGACCTGATCCCCGAATTGCTGGAGATGGTGGATAAAGGTGAAATGTCAGTGAGACCGGCTCTTGAGCTGGCTCATCTCCCGAGACTGAAACAGGGAAAGATATGGATGTGCATGGAGCTTGAGGATTGTACGCCTTCTCATTCTCAGACAAAGCGCATGAGAATGCTTGAGAAAGAGCACTTGCTTACAGAGGAGAAGATAGAAGAAATACTGAAAGAGGCCAAGCCGAATCAGCAGCCGAAGATCACCTTCACTGAAAGCCAGCTTGCGGGCTGTATCCCTAAGGATATCCCGTATGAAAGGCAGAAGGAATATGTGCTCAACGCGCTTAAAGAGTTCAGTCAGCACAGGAAATAGGTTGACAGGGAGGTCCATTATGGGAAGACCGCAGGAAAGTTATTTATCGAGGACAATGTACATTTCAAGTGAGGTGCGATTCTATTCGGTGAAGGATATCCATGAGATGACAGGCTGGAGCCATACCACTGTAGAAAAGCTGTTTAACGATCCGAAGTTCCCTTCTTCGGATTTCGGGAGAAAGAAGATCGTGGAAGCACATGCGCTGATCGAATACTTTTCAGTAAAGCATGAGAGGGAAAGAGATCGCTTCTGGAGGTAGCTGTGATGATGAAAGAGCCTGAAAGAAGGATCATCATCGATGATCTGGAGCTGGACTGGCCGGACTTTGACATAGTAAGTATATATACATCGAGCCGGGTGCTCTTTTATACGATGGACGACATAATGAGAATGAGCGGCTGGGACGAATGGACTGTGCGGAAGATGTTCTATGACAGACGCTTCCCGTCACAGTATTTCGGCAGGGAGCCGGTCGTCGAAGCGCATGCGCTCATCCGCTTCTTTATGAAACTTGAGGAGCAGAGAAGAGATAAGCAGGAGATGGAGGAGCTGTATTCAGTGTGGCGCGAACGCGCAAACGGAAGGAGACAGGATGGAAACAGATAATGTATATGTTATTCCGGTAGACATGTCGGACAAACCGGCTTCGGAATGGAGCGAAGAGGATGTAAGGAACGTGGCATATCAGGCAGCTATGAAGATCAATGATCTGATCAATGGGCTTATTGAAGAACGAAATAAGACGGAGAGGAAAGGCGATGTTTGAAACAAGGATCGTTATCAGGGATAAAGTATACTTGCTTGTGGATGAAGCGGCATCTGTTCTGGGATATAGCAGTTCAGATGCATTCCGTGCTGAGAATAAAAATCTGATAATGAAGACGGAGCGGCTGCCGGAGTTGATTTCGGAAGAAGATTATAATTATTGTTTATCCGGCAATCCCGAAGTTTATTCAAGAATGCGGCACATTGAAATGACACATGTCAGAACGCTTCGGGCGGAAACGGAATCAGAAGTGGCAATTTACCCACTGAAGCTGATGATGGCTGAAGACTGGTTCAGGGCCAAGGCCGTTGCGGCTGGGTGTATATCTATTCAGGAGTATATAAACGAATTTGATTATCCTGAAATGGTAGAGAACAGGATCTGTGAACTCAGGAAAATAGAATCACTTCCGGAGCGGTATTTTGAAGAGCTACACTATTATAATGATCCGGATAGGTTCGATAAGGATATGATGCTAGAGATGGGGCTGCAAATACAGTACTACACTGAAATCAAGGGAGGAAGGGCAGCTCTCAATGCATTTCTGGCAGGCAAGGGTATTTTTTATGAAATACACGCAGATGATGAGCACTGTTATGATGAAATGAAAGTTGTCGATGGGGAATTGATCATTCCTGATTATGATTTTTGGAAAGGGATGCTTGTAGATGTTAATTATGGAGCAGACATTTCCGGCAGAGATTACAGAGAGCATACAGCACTTGAAAACATACTGTTCCTGCTTTGTAACAGGAAGATAGAAGATGCAGGCGTTGATCTTCTTGAATGCAGCGAGCCCGGAATCAATGCTTATATCTCAAGTGATGTAGCATTCAGACTATTGAACCCCAATATGTTTAAAGATGTGATCCTGATTGACGGTATCGTAGATATCGAACAAACCGATATCGTAACGAATCCGGAAACAGATTAAAAGTCAGTACTGCTTCATATGCCTGCAGGATAACATCTCCCAAACTTATGATGAACGGCTTATTATGAAGGCATTGACAAAACCCATGCGTTTGCTACAATGAACTTACTTGAGCTGGTCGCAAGACCCAGGTTCAACCAAACCGGCGTGGGAGACTCCCCGCCACTTTTCATAAAGACAGATATGAACATTAACGGTCTCACCACTCAACCTTATACAGCACTACACAGCATTAGAAATTCAGGGGTGAAAAGTTCGCAAATTGGTTCGCGGCAGAAAGTACATAAAACCCAGGATGCAGTGATTGCAGTGCGTTGAGGCCTCTTCGGAGGCAGGTTCGAATCCCATGTGGCTCACCAATCCCTGAAGCTTGAGATTTCAACGGTTTCAAGCTTTTTTCTTTGCAAAAACCTACCTACATTGACCTTTTTGGACATACGTCCAAACCCATGTCTTCCCGCTGGACTAAAGCAGCTTAGAAATGAGCGGATTCTGGTATCATACTGAACCATTATTAAACTACAATCAGTGTAAAGTAAATGTGGAGTTTTTGAAGAGCAGAAAGAGAAGAGAATGCGCGCTGCAAGCCCGCCCCAATCTGGGACCCGCCCAAGCGCGCAAAAAAATAGAGATTGA